>JALUUU010000171.1 GCA_027021185.1 archaeon
ACTATTCCAATCTTCATTCTTTCACCACCTTTAATCTACCAGGTTTACTAAATCAACAACTTCCAATATATATAGTTTATGAGTAGCTACTCATTAATGAGTTACTCTCTGAGGGGCCCTGCATCGGGGGCTCCTTCTCTCTGCCCTGTTCCAGCCTTTTTCATCAGCCTCTCAGGATACAGCAAGAGGTTCACCAGATTCCGGGCGTGCTCTCTGGCCCTGTTTCTGCACAGAACGGCCAGTTTTTTATCGTCCTCGGCCTCATCTTCGTGGACGAATACCTCTATAATGTGTTTGTTCGTCATCAGCTGGGCCTGAATCAGGCCCTGAGAAGCCTCGTGGGCGCATACCTTGTCTATCTCCTCTTTCCCGGGCATGCCGAAGGCCATAGCTGCGACGCAGTCCTGCTCCTCCAGCAATTTTTTACACGCTACGGGCAGGTCCTTAACCCCTGGGACAGTGTAGCGTATTATCTCTATCCCGGTGGCCTGCTTCCGCATTTCATCTATGGCCTCGCCCGCCATGTCATAGCGAGCAAAGGTTGTGTCAGCTATGCCTATGCGCATTTTCGCTATTCTTTAAATAGGCGGAAGTATATAAATACCCCACGCCATGGTAGCCGATAGAGTCAACAGAGTTGCACCCTCAGCCACCCTTGGAATAACAGCCAAGGCCAAGGCCTTAAAAGCCCAGGGAAAAGATGTTGTGAGTCTCGGAGCGGGGGAGCCGGACTTCGACACCCCTGAGCACATAAAGAAGTCACTTTACGACGCGGTGGAGGAGGGCTTCATATACTATACCCCGAGCAAGGGGATTTTGGAGCTGCGCAGGGCGATAGCTGAGAAATTTAAAAAAGACAACTCCCTCAGCTATGACCCTGAGAAAGAAGTAATAGTAACCCCAGGGGCTAAGCAAGCCCTGTATGAGGCCATATTAGCCATCACTAATCCGGGGGACGAGATCTTGATACCCTCTCCTTTCTGGGTCTCCTACGAGCCCATGGTCCAGCTCGCGGATGGAAAACCCGTCTTCGTCCCGACATACGAGGATGAGGGATTCAGGCTGACCCCCGAGGACGTGGCTAAAGAAATAACCAACAAAACAAGGGGGATAATAATCAACTCCCCTAATAACCCCACCGGGGCGGTGTTCAGGATGGAGGACCTCAGAGAGATAGCAGAGCTTTGCGCGGCCTATGATCTCATAGCCATCTCAGACGAGATATACGAGAAGATAATCTACGATCAGGAGCATGTGAGCATCGCGTCCCTCCCCGGAATGAGGGAGCGTACCATAACCATCAACGGCTTCTCAAAGGCTTACTCCATGACGGGCTGGCGCCTGGGATATGCGGCCGCCCCGGAGGAGCTAATAACCGCCATGGCGCGGGTTCAAGAGCACTCTGTCTCGTGTCCGACGTCTTTCGTTCAGAGGGCTGGTGTGGCCGCCTTGGAGGGCCCTCAGGACGATTTAAACGCCATGGTCAGAGAGTTCAGGAAACGCCGAGACGTCTTGGTGGACGGCCTGAACGAGATAGAAGGGGTCACATGTGTAAAGCCTGAAGGAGCATTTTACGCCTTCGCCAACTTCTCCGCCTACGGAAAAGACTCCTTCAAGCTCGCGGAGGAGCTCCTGGAGAAGGCAGGTGTCGCTGTTATACCTGGAGCGGCCTTCGGAAGCCTGGGGGAGGGATATCTGAGGATGTCTTATGCCACCAGCATGGACAACATAATGGAAGCATTGGAGAGGATTAAAAAAGCTTTAAAGGGGATGCATCATGGCTGATGTAACGATAATAGCTGGAAGCCCTTCGGATAAGGACCTAACCAAAAAGGTTGAGAAGCTGCTAGACGACTTTGGGGTGGAGTATGAGTCTTTCATAGCCTCGGCCCATAGAAACCCAGACAGGGTTAAGGAGATCGTGCTCAGCTCTAAGGCCAGGGTATTCATAGCTATAGCGGGACTAAGCGCCGCCCTCCCGGGTGCCATCGCTTCTCACACCATCAAGCCCGTCATAGGCCTGCCAAAGGACGTAAAACTAGGGGGCTTGGATTCCCTTCTCTCCATCGCTCAAATGCCACCGGGTGTTCCTGTCGCAACTGTCGGGATAGACAACGCCAAAAACGCCGCCCTCCTCGCAATTGAGATCCTGGCCTCGACAGACGGGGACCTGTCGAAGAAGCTGCAGGAGTATCGGGAGAAAAACAGATAATGGCAGATTTCTACCCAGAGCTGAGCAGCGACATGAGGCGGTTCATCGAAAACCAGAAAATATTCTTCGTTGCCTCGGCTCCCCCTGGATGTGAGGGGCGGATAAATCTCTCTCCCAAGGGATATTCCTGTTTCACGGTGATTGACAGCAGAACCGTGGCATACATCGACTATCCGGGTAGCGGCAATGAGACGGCGGAGCACATTAACAGAGGGGGCGAAGTCACCGTCATGTTCTGCAGCTTCGATAGGAAACCGATGATTCTGAGACTGTACTGCCGTGGGGAAGTAATCCCTCTCGAAAAAGCAGGTGAGGTGCTGCCGGCCTCTAAGCTGGAGGCCCATCCCAACGCCAGGCAGGTTATTCTTTTGCATGTCCAGGAGGTCATGTCCAGCTGCGGCTATGGAGTGCCCTATTATAAATACCTGGGGGACAGAGAAGCCCTTAAAAAGGCCAGCGAGAAGGAGAAGGGGTGGTTGCAGAGGCTTAGAGGGGGGTGACTTCCATATCGAAGTGGAAGATCCTCACGGGCGTTTTCTTCATCACATCCATCATTTTTTCCGCCGCTTTTTACTCAACCTATCAGCAGTTACAACACCTCGACCTTGAAGGCCTGCAACAGAGGATGAACGCTCTAGAGGAGCAGAACACCCTTCTGGCCCAGGAACTCTACAGGACAAACCTGAGTCTCAATCAGGCCTTAAAACAAAATGAGCTCTATAAGGAGCGTATAAAGGAGCTGGAAGCCAGCCTGGCCCCTGGAGCTACGGGGGTATATGGGAAGGCTGAGCTGGACGCCCCTGCAGTCCGTCAGGTGGAGGAAATAATAGGCGACTTTCCTTTTTACGAGAAGCGTGTAACCCTCGAGGGGGCCATGATACACGTCTCCGTTGAGTTAAAGCCTGGCTCGGGAAGGGTGCTGGTGGTTACTCAACCACTTATGGGCGTGGTTTTCCAGGACGCGGCAAACGTGGCTGTTTACGTGGCTCAGAAGAAAACAGGAGTAAAGCTGAGGGGAAGCGATGTCATCTTCAGCGTCACCTCCAACGTTGAGATACCTGCTGTCGATGGGCCAAGCGCGGGGGCGTTGATGGGGATTATCACTGTAGCGGCTCTGGAAAACATCTCCCTTAGGCAGGACGTAACCATCACGGGTAGCATAGACAAGGATGGGAGGATAGGGGAGATAGGTGGGGTGGTGGAGAAGGCCATAGCCGCGAAAGAAAGTGGAAAAAGCCTAATCCTTATACCCCGCGACAACTCGCGGCTGATACGCTACGTAGAGGAGAAAAAGGAATTGGCCCCGGGATTCGTAATTATCGAGCGCAGACCGGTTGTGATCGATGCCAAAGAATTCATAGAGGATCAGGTGGGCATCAGAGTAGAGTACGTGGAGAACATAGACGAAGCGCTGAAGTACTTTACTTCCTGAGCTCCCGCACGAGCTTCATGGCGCAAAACTCTCCGCACATCGTGCATGCCTCATGGGTTTTCGGTGGGCGCCTGTCCCTGAACTCTTTAGCCCTCTCTGGATCGAGGCAGAGCCTGAACTGCTCGACCCAGTTAAGCTCGGCCCTGGCCCGGGCCATCTCCTCGTCCCTGTCGCGGTCTATGCCCCTTGTAAGATCCGCTGCGTGGGCCGCGATCTTGGATGCGATTACTCCTAGCCTAACGTCCTCGACTGTGGGCAGAGCGAGGTGCTCCGCTGGCGTTACGTAGCAAAGAAAGTCGGCGCCGTGCATGGCTGCTATCGCACCGCCTATCGCCCCTGTAATGTGGTCGTAGCCGGGGGCGATATCAGTTACTATTGGGCCCAGAACATAGAAGGGCGCTCCCTTGCAGAGTTTTTTCTCCATGAGAACGTTACCCTCGATCTCGTCCATTCTAACGTGCCCTGGACCCTCGACCATGCACTGCACATCCACTTTCCTTGCCCTCTCTACCAGCTCTCCGAGAATGATTAGCTCCTGGATCTGGGCTCGGTCGCTGGAGTCATCTATGCATCCAGGCCTTAAGGCGTCTCCAAGGCTGATGGTGAAGTCGTATTCCTGGGCCATGGATAGGATATGGTCGAAGTTTTCGTAGAGGGGGTTCTCCTCCTCATTGGTGCGCATCCAGTGGGCCAGAAAGGAGCCTCCCCTGCTGACTATGCCCGTTGTGCGGCGGCTTTTACTCAGCCTCTCAACCGCCTCTCTGGTTACTCCTGCGTGGATGGTCATGAAGTCGACTCCCTGCTTGGCGTGTTTCTCAATAGCCCTGAGCATGTCCTCGCCGGTTACACGCTCTATCTTTCCCCCTGCCTCTGTCATCACCTGGTAAACGGGCACGGTGCCCAGGGGGACTGGGATTGTTAGCATCTCATCCCTGATGGCGTCGAGATCTCCTCCCGTGCTGAGGTCCATGAGGGTGTCAGCTCCGTACTCCACGGCCACTCTTCCCTTCTCCAGCTCCTCCCTCACGTTAACACGATCTGGAGACGTGCCTATGTTGGCGTTCACCTTAATCCTGAGCCCTTCTCCCACACCCACGGGCTTGGAGTGTTCTCTTAGGACATTTTTGAGGATAACGATTCTGCCCTTTGCGACGAGTCGAAGAAGCCTGTCCGCATCTATGCCTTCTTCCCGCGACACTCTCCTGATCTCGTCGGTGACGTTGCCTGCCCTGGCCTCCCTGAGCTGCGTCATATCTTTTAAATTACTTCTTTAACATATATAAACAACATGAGGAGGATCAAGGCAGGGGACATAATGCTGAAAAAAGTGGTTACTGCGAGTCCTAACGATGCCTTGGCCATGGCAAGGCTTAAGATGATGCGCCTGGGGGTTGGAGGCCTGCCGGTTGTTGAGGAGGGAATGCTCGTGGGCATAGTTACTCATCGCGACATAACCCTCATGGAGGGAGAGTCGGATCTGAGGGTGAAAGACATAATGACTCCTCAGGTCCTCACGATCACCAGGGAAACGTCTCTAAAGGAGGTTCTCATGATAATGAAGAACACGGGATATCAGAGGCTCCCTGTGGTGGAGGAGGGGCGCCTGGTGGGCCTCGTTACCCAGAGTTGCGTAATAAGTGCCATAGCCGATAAAGTGGAGTGAGAGCATGATAATAACTCTGACAACAGACTTTGGCGACAGCGAGTATGTGGGGGCGGTTAAGGGGGTTATCTACTCCCTCTGCTCCAAGGCAAGGGTCGTGGACATTACCCACGGGGTAAGAAAATATGACATACGCCACGCAGCTTACGTTGTGGGCACAGCCACGCCCTACTTCCCCCCAGGCACCATTCATCTGGTGGTCGTTGATCCCGGTGTGGGGACAAAGAGAAGAGCCGTCATATTAAAGACCCCTGACTACATCTACATTGGCCCCGACAACGGCTGCTTCTCCTTTATCGAGGGCGTTGAGAGAATCATTGAGATACCGTCCCCTGGGAAGGATGTTTCGAGCACCTTTCACGGCAGAGATGTCTTCGCGCCCATTGCCGCTAAGCTGGCCTGCGGCTACGATATGATGGAGTTCGGCTCAGAGGTTAAGGAATTTAATAAACTACAGATTACTAAGCCCAAGATTAAGGACGGCGTGGTAACGGGGGAGGTGCTCTGCATCGACACCTTTGGAAACGTAATAACAAATATAAACTCAGAGCTCCTAAACCTGGGCTACGGCGAGGTCTTGAACGTGTCGTTAAAGGACAGAGAGCTAAGGATTCCCTTCTTGAAGAGCTACGGATACGGCGCTGAGGGACAGCTCCTGGCATTGATAGGCAGCTCCGGGTACCTGGAGTTAGCCGTCAACAGGGGGAATGCGGCTGCGGTCCTCGGCGTCAATGGCGGTGAGAGGTTGGTGATAAAGTGAGGGGCCTTCTTATAGGCCGATTTCAGCCCTTCCATAAAGGCCATGTATACGTGGTGAAGAAGGTCCTAAGGGAGGTGGATGAGATAATAATAGGGATAGGAAGCGCCCAGCTCAGTCATACCCTGGAGAATCCCTTCACCGCCGGCGAGAGGCTGATGATGATTGCCAACAGCCTGGCAGAGAACGGGATAGAGAAGAACTACTACATCATTCCCATACAGGACGTCAACAACAACTCCCTATGGGTCAGTCACGTAAGAAGCCTAACCCCCCCGTTCACCAAGGTCTATTCTGGAAACACCCTTGTGAAGAGACTCTTCAGTGAGGTCGGGGTGGAGGTGAAAACCCCCCCCATGTTTAACCGCAGGGTCTACTCGGGCACAGAGATCAGACGCAGAATGCTGGAAGGGGAGCCCTGGGAAGATCTGGTGCCAGAGGCTGTTGTTAGAGTTGTCAAAGAAGTTCAGGGTGTGGAGAGGCTTAGGGATCTGGCTAAAACTGACAAGGCCTAGAATCTGTGAAGACATTCTTCTTTAACTCTGCCATCAACGATCTTCACCCCTTCTTCCTCTAGGAGGGCTCTTTTCTTTTCCACCCCGGGGGTGTATCCTCCGAGGGAGAGGTCTCCTTTAACTACTCTATGACAGGGGATTGTTATGGGGTAGGGATTCTTTGCAAGGGCGTTGCCTACAGCGCGAGATGCTCTCGGCTTTCCTATGGCCCGTGCCACTTGCCCATATGTGGCCACCTTTCCCCGCGGTATCTCCGCAACTTTACGGAGAACCTTTTTCTCGAACTCAGTAAGAGGCATTTCCCGCAACCTCTGATCCATCTTCTCCCGCCTCTACTTTTAAAGGGCTGAAGGCGATAAATAAAATTAGTGATGAGCGTCACCCTTAGCTCCCATGAATATGGGAAAATTCCCAGGAGAAAGTTCCTCATGTGGTCGAGTTTTTTACTCCAGCTCTTAGTAACGGGTTGCCTCAGGAGAGAGGAAGGAAGAGGAAAAAAAGACCTTAAGCCCCCTGAGAAACCCAGCAAACTCCCTAGTAAGGCGGAGATATACGTCGCCAAGACAGGGGACAGGGATGTGGTAGGCCAGCTCCTCCAGAGGGTTTCTCCCCTCAAGGAAAAGAAGGTCGCCATAAAGGCGAATTACAACAGTGCAGATCCATTCCCGGCCTCCACGCATCCTGAAACGCTTAAAGCCTTGGTATCGACCCTACAGACCAGGGGAGTGAATGACATTGTCCTGGCGGAGAGAAGCGGCATGGGCGCTACGAGGCAGGTGCTGGAGGAAATGGGGGTGTATAAACTTTCCAGGGAGTTGGGATTTAATGTTGTTGTCCTGGACGAGCTAGAAAAAGATGCCTGGATAAGGATTCCCCTTGGAGGCGAGCACTGGAAGAAGGGTTTTTTACTGGCAAAAATCTTCGCAGAGAGGGCGGTGATCCAGACCTGCTGCCTTAAAACCCACCGCTTCGGAGGGCATTTCACCATGTCCCTCAAGAACAGCGTAGGCATGGTTGCGAAATACGACCCGGTAGATGGCTACAACTATATGCGAGAGCTCCACAGGTCCCCTCATCAGCGGAAGATGATAGCTGAGATAAACACTGCCTACTCTCCAGAAGCCATCGTAATGGACGCCCTCCGTGGATTTTCCACTGGCGGGCCAGACACCGGGACATTAATCGAGCCGGGGCTCCTCCTGGCAGGCAAGGACAGGGTAGCCATGGATGCTGTGGGCGTGGCCCTCCTCCGGTTACACGGCACCACGAGAGAGGTAAGCGCTGGGAGGATCTTTCAGCAGGAACAAATTGCTCGGGCGGTGGAGCTGGGATTGGGGGTGCAAAGGCCGGAAAAAATAAAACTCATTCCCTTCAATAAAGAGGCAGAAAAACCCTGTGAGGATATCAGGAGAATACTGGGGGGTGATGGATCTGGATGAGGATTATGATGTCATCATAATAGGGGCAGGAGTGGCAGGCTACGCCGCCGCGATGTACGCGGGAAGATTCATGATGAAAACTCTTGTCATAGGGGAGACTCCTGGAGGGACGATAATACTGACTGACGTAACAGAGAACTACCCGGGATTCAAGAGACTCACGGGGATGGAGCTGGCAGAGAAGATCCGGGAGCACGCTCTGGAGTACGGAGTTGAGCTCGTGGAGGACAGAGTTTCTAGGGTGGATAGAAAGGGGAATGCCTGCTTCACTGTTCACACTTCCGAGAACAGCTATCACAGCAAAACAGTTATCTTCGCCACGGGCACGAAGGCACGGAAGCTCAATGTCTCTGGGGAAGAAAAATTCGCCAATAAGGGGGTGCATTACTGCGCCCTCTGCGACGGCTTCTTTTACAAAGACAAGATTATAGGGGTTGTAGGCGGGAGCGACTCAGCCGCCAAGGAGGCCCTCTTATTGAGCCAGTACGGCAAGAAGGTATACATAATTTACAGAGGAGACGAGATACATCCAGAGCCCATCAATAAGAAGAGGATAGAGGAAAACTCGAAGATAGAGGTGATAACCAATACTCAGGTGGTGGACATGAAAGGCAGAGAAAAGCTAGAAGCCGTCACCCTGAGCAAGCCCTACAAGGGAAGCATGGAGCTTCCCATCGACGCATTATTCATAGCCAT
>JALUUU010000172.1 GCA_027021185.1 archaeon
GAGATTCAGGGATGTCTGCCCGCCGAACTGAACGATAACCCCCTCAGGCTGCTCTTTATCGATGATGTTTAGCACGTCTTCCAGGGCCAGGGGCTCAAAGTACAGCTTGTCGCTGGTATCGTAGTCAGTGGAAACGGTCTCAGGATTGTTGTTGACGATTATTGCCTCATAGCCCTCTTCCCTGATGGCAAGGACGCCGTGGACACAGCAGTAATCAAACTCTATGCCCTGGGCGATTCTGATGGGGCCGCCGCCAAGGATTATCACCTTCCGCCTGTTGTCGACCTCTACTTCATCCACCGGCTCATATGAGGAGTAATAATAGGGGGTGGCGGCCTGGAACTCCGCTGCACATGTATCCACCATTTTATAGGCAGGCAGGGCGGTTCTTTTCCTCAGCTTTCTGACTTCAAGCTCCTGTGTCCCCAGTATATGGGCCAGCTGCTTGTCAGAGAAGCCCATTCTTTTCGCTTTCTTTAACATCGCCGGGCTGAGATTGTCGAGGCTTTGCTTTTTGAGCTCGGCCTCCATGTCAACGATGTTTTTTATCTTTTCCAGGAAGAAGGGGCTTACCCCGGTGATCCTGTTTATCTCCTCGAGGGTCATTCCCATCTTCAATGCGTCGCTGATGTAGAAGATCCTCTTATCCGTGGGCTTTTTCAGGTTCTTTATTATCTCGTCTATGTCCCTGCACTCCTTCCTCCCGTCGCCGCATAGCCCGAAGCGGCGGATGTCCAGGCTTCTAATGGCTTTCTGCAGGGACTCCTCGAAAGTACGGCCTATGGCCATAACCTCCCCCGTGGACTTCATCTGGGTTCCTATCTCCTGCTCCGCCTCGGGGAACTTGTCAAAGGGCCACCTCGGTATCTTCGTGACGATGTAGTCCAGAGTGGGCTCAAAGCTGGCGGGCGTCTCTTTGGTGACGTCGTTGGGGATCTCGTCGAGGGAGAGGCCCACAGCTATCTTCGCGGATATCTTGGCTATCGGATACCCCGTGGCCTTGCTCGCGAGGGCAGAGCTCCTTGAAACCCGTGGGTTGACCTCTATCACATAGTACTCCCACTTCTCAGGGTTCACCGCGAACTGGATGTTGCATCCTCCCTCTATCTTCAGCGCCCTGATGATCTTCAGGGCGGCGCTCCTAAGGGTTTGATGGTCCTGGTCGCTCAGTGTCTGGGCCGGGGCCACGACAATGCTCTCACCTGTGTGGATACCCATGGGGTCGAGGTTCTCCATGTTGCACACTGTTATGCAGTTGTTCCTCGAGTCCCTCATGACCTCGTACTCGTACTCGTACCATCCCAGGAGGGACTTCTCTATAAGCACCTGATGGACCATGCTCGCCTCAAGGCCTCGCTGAGCTATCTTTCTGAGATTATCCTCGTCCTCTGCAACGCCTCCGCCTGTTCCTCCGAGGGTATAGGCAGGCCTTATTATCACTGGGTAGCCGATTTTCTCAGCCGCGTTCAGGGCATCCTCTAGGGTGTTAACGGCATAGCTCTCTGGTATGGGCTCTTTAATCTCCTTCATCAGAGCCGCGAAGAGGTCCCTATCCTCCGCTCGCTTGATGGTGCTGACAGATGTCCCCAGGACCTCGACCCCCAGCTTCTCGAACACTCCCTGATCGGCCAGTTGGGCTGTAAGGTTAAGGCCTGTCTGCCCCCCCATGGTGCCGATGAATCCCTCGGGCTTTTCTTTTTTAAGGATCTCCGTCACCACCTCTGGCACCAGGGGCTCCACGTAGATGATATCCGCTATCTCCCTGTCTGTCTGTATGGTGGCGGGATTAGAGTTGACCAAGACCACCTCGTAGCCCTCTTCCCTGAGGGACTTACAGGCTTGGGACCCAGAGTAATCGAATTACCGTCGAGATAGCAAACCTTAGTTCACTAACTCGATTTCGGCTGCTTGGCCGATTACTATGGGCCCTGAGCCGATGACCATTATCTTCCTTAAGTCCTCACGTTTCGGCGATCTTTACACCTCCGTTAAATAATTCTCCATAGCACCAAATTGCTTCTGATCTTTTTTCTACTCACACATCCTTGTTTTTCGAGTTTTCTTAGCCTTTTATACGCTGCCTTTCTGCTTATATTGAAATATTCGGCTATTTCAAGCGTTGAAATATCGCCCTTACTGACCATATCCAAGATATCGTTCATCTCTGCCTCGTGGCCAAATTTTGTATATGAGTAGTCCCTTCCAACGAGTTCTCTAAGTTTATCAAGTTTTGCGCGATGAAAAAATCCAACTTTTTTCAAAAATCGCTTCATGTTTTCTCTGTCACTTATTAGAATATACATTACGCAACGTGTTCTACCTTTTTTTGAATAAGTAGATCTTTGATACGGTCCTAGTACCCGAATTCCCAAACTTCTTAATAATTTTTTAATGGATGTAAGCAGTTTTCTGAGGTTTTCTTTCTTACTGGAATATCTTGCGAAATGTAAATTTATGTTTTTGGAGGCGTATTTTTTTGTTCGTAAAACAGAACCATCATCAAAAACAGCCCTGAGAAACGCTTTTCTGATTTCGACGGTTCCATGGTAAATCCACTTTGGAACGTTTTTTTCAGATCTAAGTTTATCACCAAACGGGGCACCGATCAATATTAAAAGTTCACCGACCAATGTAGAACAGGTTATTCTATTTTTTTTCGCTTGGATAATTTCAATCCCAAAAACTCTTTTAATATAATATTTTACTTTTTCAACAAGATTTTCATCTGTATTCATATAATGAAACTCTCTTTTCAGAAAGGTTATAGAACCATCACCAAAACAATGTCCTAATAAAGATGCAAGCTCTGGAGATGGCTTTAATGGGAGAACCAACTTTGCTTTAGAACCCCTGTTTGATTTTATTAATGCGATATTCCTTTCACATTCTTTAACACGGATCTTAGCTAATTTTAGTAATTTGATTAACATAGGAGCCTTTATAGCGTATCTCCCACTTTTAAGATGATAATAATGAGAAAATGAAATTTTTAGGGATTCAGATGCTTTTTTGTAATTAAATTTTTTCTCGATTTTATTAAAAAGTTTATTTCTGAAAGGTTGTTTTAATTCTATATGAAACGCCTCAGAAAGATTATTTAGGTGAATTCCAGAGTTTATGAAATCATCATTACTTATCATTTTAAACATTTTTTCAACCCCTAAGGATCCTCACGAACTCGTCGAACAGGTAGTCACTGTCCCTCGGCCCAGGGCTGGCCTCTGGATGGTACTGAACGGAGAACACGGGGAGTTCTTCATGGCGAAGACCCTCCGCGGTGTTGTCGTTGAGATTTATGTGAGATAGCCTGAATCCAGTGCCCCTGAGACTTTCAGCGTCAACAGCGAAGCCATGGTTCTGGGAGGTGATGTATACCCTACCCATCTCCAGGTCTTTCACGGGCTGATTCGCGCCGCGGTGTCCGAACTTGAGCTTAAAGGTCTTGCCTCCGCACGCCAGGGCGAGGATCTGATGCCCAAGGCATATGCCGAAGACCGGTTTCTCCTCCACCAGCTTCCTCACCGTCTTTATGGCGTAATCCGCTTTCAATGGATCTCCAGGGCCATTAGAGACCACTATCCCCCGGGGTTCCAAGGCAAGGATATCCTCTGCCTTTGTTGCAGCGGGTACAACCGTTACGTCTAAGTCCCGCTTCAGGAGGCTGCGCAGGATGCTGAGTTTCATTCCACAGTCCAGGAGTACCACCTTCTCCCCCGGGCCCTCGTAGTGCTTGATCTCTTTTGTGGTCACATCAGCCACGAGGTCCAGTTCTGATATGTCTGGCTGGCTCTTTGCCCTCTCCAGGAGCGCCTCCGCATCTATGCTCTCGCGGGACGTCTTAAGGGCGCCTTTCATGGTTCCGTATTTCCTTATCTTGATGGTAAGCGCCCTGGTATCCACTTCCGCTATCCCTGGGGTGTCGTGTTCCTTCAGGAACGAGTCGATAGTTTTGCCAGCCGCCCTGTGGCTTGGAGCAGGGCATGCCTCCCTCACAACGAGACCCTCAGCCTTTATCCCGTCGCTCTCAAAGTCGCTTCTGTTTATGCCGTAGTTCCCTATCATAGGGTATGTGAACATCAGGATCTGGCCCTTATAGCTGGGGTCTGTGAGGGCTTCCTGGTAGCCGCTCATGCTGGTGTTAAAAACTACCTCCCCATAGACCTCCTTCTCAGCACCTATGCCTACGCCCTCAACTATGGTGCCGTCCTCCAGTACTAGGGTGGCTTTCATGCCAAAAAGGTTTATATATGATTCACTTACTTAAGTTTTATGTCAAATTTGACTCAAATATAAATAATGTGAAACATTTTATAGAGAAAATGAAAATTTCCGACGACGTGAGGAAGATTCTCAGCAGGTACCCCTACCTCGAAGAGTACCTCGCCATGGGCATCATAAATTACCGAGCCCTTGCAAGGGAGATTAAGGGCTCCATGAAGTCTGATGTAAACCTCCAGAGCGTCGTGAGTGCGATAAGGCGTGCAGGGCAGACAAAGAAGAAAAAAGGCGCTGAGAAGCTTTTACAGATCCTTTCTGGGAGCCAGGTGAATCTCAGCTATGACCTTGCAGCGTCCACCATGGTTATCGAGTCAGACCCGAGGCGCAGAATAGAGGAGGTGCACAAGGCCCTAAAGGGAAAGAGCTACATGCTTCTCCAGGGAGTGCGCACCCTTACGGTGGTTGCCGAGGAGGATGTTTTGATGGAATGCGTCGAGAAGCTGGGGGACAGAGACCTGGAGCTCAGAGGAAGCCTCGCCTCGGTTGTGGTAACGAGCCCCCGGGAGATCGTCTCCACCCCGGGTGTGATAGCCCATATAGCGGTGCTTCTCGCCGTGGAGGGGATAAATGTCGTGGAGATGATGTCAAGCTCCACCGAAACCTCCTTCATCCTGGACGAGAAGGACGCCCTCCGAGCCGTGGAGGTCATTAGGAGAGAGATTAAGAGAGCTAGAAAACAGCTTGGCTAGCCGGGTGTCTGTTTTTCTAAAAATGTTACAGTCGTAAAAAGAATAGTGCTATACGGAACATCCCTATTCCTTTTACCCTCCACGGGATGAAACATCATGAATGGAGACAAACTGTTCCCTAACCTCTACAGTTTCAGAGGACTCAGCCGAGAAGACCTGTTAAACGACGTGGTTGCTGGAGTGGTTCTGACCCTGATGATTATACCCCAGGCCATGTCCTACGCCCTCCTGGCAGGGCTTCCTCCGATCTACGGTCTCTATGCCTCTACCATCCCCGTTTTTTTGGCCTCCCTTGCCGGGAGCTCCAGGTACATGCAGACAGGCCCTGTGGCCATGGTTTCTTTCATGACCCTTGTCGCCCTGGGAAGCACCTACAAGGCCGGCTCTCAGGAATTCATCGAGCACGCCCACCTCCTGGCCCTTATAGTCGGGGCTGAGCTTCTTTTAATGGCGGCGGTGATCAAAGCTCTGAGGATAAAGTACGTCCTGAACCTCATATCCCATGACATAATTCTCGGATTCACCAACGCCGGCGCAATAATAATAGTGATCAGCCAGCTAAAGCACCTGTTTGGCGTTGAGGTCGGTCACCACGACGTGGTCCTCGGAACCATCGCAGAGCTTGCGGGGAAGATTTTCTCCCTGAACCCTGCGGCCCTATTCATAGGCCTCTTAACGGTGTTTATTATCTGGGCAGGCAGACGAATCCACCGCCTCTTCCCGGGCGCCCTGGTAGCCATAATCGTCAGCGCATTAATGGTTATGAAGCTGGGCTTTGCCGGCAGGGTAAACGTCGTAGGCGAGCTGCCCAAGGGGCTGCCCGGACTTTATCTCCCGGGCATGGACATCCACACCGTCGTTGAAATGCTCCTTCCCGCCTCCACCATAGTGATAGTCGGCCTAATGGAGGCCCTTGCTATAAGCAATTACCTGGCTAAAACCGCCAAGGAGAAGTACGACCCTGTGAGAGAACTCTACGGACAGGGACTGGCCAACATTTCCGCCGGATTCATTAGCGCCTATCCCGTCTTCGGGTCTTTCTCCCGGAGCTCCCTGAATTACTTCGTCCTGAAGGGAAAAAGCATTATTGTACCGGCCACAGTTTCAATCCTGGTTGTGGTTGCCCTTTTCCTGACAAACCTCTTTTACTACGTTCCTCTGGCATCCCTGGCCGGGATAATCATAGTTGCCCTCATCCCCCTGATAAGGCCGCGGGACCTGGTCAGGCTCTATTATTCCAACAGAAACGACGGAATAGTGGCCCTGACGGTGTTTTTCCTGGCCTTCGTCGCTAAGATAGACACGGCCCTCCTCCTCGGGATAGCCGTCTCCTTAATTCTCTTCTTCATGGAAACCGTGAGGCCGAGGATTTACGAGATCACCAGAGACGTCAAAACAAAGACCTTCACCGAGGAGGGAGAGGATACCTGCCCCCAGATAACCATCGTGGGCATAGACAACGACATATACTTCGCCAATGCGGGAGAGGTTTTCGATACCATCAGAGAGCTTCTTAAGAGGAAGCCCGATACACGGATCCTAATAATATCAGGGGAAAGCATCAACTACATTGACGTACCGGGGGAGGAAGCCTTCCTGGAATTCGTGGAGGAGCTCAACGCCCGAGGGATTGAAGTGATACTTGTGGAATTCAAGGAGCGCATCCTCGAGCAGGCGTATATTCAGGACATGGTGGAGAAAATTGGAAGGGAAAGAATTTTTAATCATAAAAACGAAGCAATACGTAAGGCCATGGACCTCATAGACAAGAAAGCCTGCAAGGGATGCAGCGGGATCTTCGAGGAATGTTTCGAAAAAATGGGGGCTGAGTAGATGGGTGTCATCCTTCTTCTCCACAGCGGGGGTGATGACAGCAGGGACGCCGAAGAATACGCCTTCGAGCTGGCGGTGGAGGAAAAGAAGAAACTTGTCTGCCTTCACGCCATAGACCCTATCGGCTATTATGGGGTGGTTAAACACTACGGCAACAAAAAGAAGGCGGCGGACACCCTTAAGAAGAGGGTGAAGAACAAGGCCGAGGAGATTGGAGTTGAATGCGAGTTCCTCCTGATGGAGGGCAAGCCTGACGAAGCCGTTAAAAAGTACATCTCAGAGCATGAGAAAGACCTCGACGTCATAATCCTGGGCAGCACCAGAAAAAAAATCCACGAGAAACTGTTTTTCGGATCCGTGAGTGAGAAAATATTGAAGATGACCAAGGGCAGGTTCCACCCAACTATTATCCTCAAGAAAATCGAGTAGGCGCCTGTCACGGTTTTAAACACTTGTATAAACACTTATTCTGAGGTAGCCACCTCGTTGTACATAGGCTGAGGGGACGGCGTCCTGGAACACTTGAGGCCTTTGGTCCTCGTGGAAAAGTATGCCGCCCCCACCTATGCGGAGAATATGCGAATAAGCATATTCCGCCTTGCCCGTGCATCAGGGACAAGTCTGCATTCCCGCATAGGCGATTGGGGGTTTTATCCTCGGCCTGCTTTAAAACTTTCGGAGGTGTAGATTGGATGCGGTTCGTGTACGTGGGCATAGACGCCGCTAAGGATAGGCACATGGCCATGGTGAAGGACAGGGCTGGTAACACGTTGCTGGCGCCTTTCTCCTTCGGCGCTGATCTACGGGGTCTTGAGCGGTTGCTGGAGCAGGTGGGCCAGGTGACGGGTAAGCTGGACGCGGAGCCCATCTATGGATTGGAGGCCACGGGGATATACCACTTGTCCTTGTATGCCGAGCTCAAGGCCAGGGGTTACATGGTGAAGGTGTAAGGTGTATAACCCCCTGCAGCTACGGGCCTTCAGGAGGAAGAGCCTCAGGAAGACCTACACGGATAAGACGAGTTGCCTGGCTATAGCTGACATGCTGCGCCTTGAGAACATACCCGTGGAGCGGGAGATACCCGGCGATGTCTTGGAGCTGCGGGAGTACTGCAGGGCGAGGCATCGGTTGGTGAAGAAGATCAGGATCTGTAAGAACCAGGTTCGGCGTAACCTATCCGTGGTTTTCCCGGGATATGACAGGGTCTTCAGGAACCCCTTCTGCAAGAGCTCCAGAGTGCTGCTCAGGGAGTACACCACCCCGGAGGCGATGTTAAGCCTTGGAGAGGAGAGGCTGGCCATGGTTCTTAAGGAGGGGAGCAGGGGTAGTCTCGGCATGGCTAAGGCGAGGATGCTCATCGCGGCGTGCAGGAGGGCGTCCTCGCCTGACTACTTGGTGGGGCCCTGCGTATACGAGCTGCGGTTGCTCTTGGAGCAGATAGAGCTGTTTGAGAAGCAGGTGGAGGAGCTGGATGCCAGGATAGGGATGCTTTTCTCAGCCTTTGAGGAGAGCAGGCTCTACGAGTCTGTTGGCGGCGTGGCTGAGGTGACGGCGGCGGCGATCCATAGCAACTATGGTTCGCTGCTGGATTTCCCGCACCCGGATAAGGCCGTGGCTTTTGCAGGACTGGATCCGAGCGTCGTGGCGTCGGGTAAGTTCAAGGGCAGCGTGCATCATATCTCGAAGCGTGGTTCACCGTATCTGAGGCATGCGTTGTATCAGGCGGCTAACGCGGGGGTCCATTGTAACCCGGTTCTGAGGAGGGTGTATCTGAGGAAGCGGAAGGGAAGGCCTGAGCCACAGGGCAGCGGTCTGTGTGGCGGCGCGTTAGCTCGTGCATATCCTGTACTCGGTGGTGGTGAACGGGAGGCCCTTCGAATCTCCGTTCAGCACCGGG
>JALUUU010000173.1 GCA_027021185.1 archaeon
CGTCTTTCATATCTATCTACACCTTAGGCTCGAATCTCTTAATGATGAAGGCCAGGTAGAGAGATATGCCGAAAAAGGCCAGGTATAAGAGCCACATAGTCTCCACGGGGACAGGGAAGCTCTTGGTGGCTATGCCCAGGGCTATGAGTAGGGTGGATATGAGCACCGGGGCCACGACAACTATGAACATGTACATGAGGGAGAAGGTGTTGAGGGTTTGGATGAAATCCTTAAGCTTCATCCTCATATCCGTGGCCACCTCATCGGCTATGACCTTCAGGGTCTTGGCAAGGTTGCCCCCGGTGCGCAGGGTCGAAACGATCTGCCGGGAGGCTTTTCTGAGCCCTGGGGAATCTATGCGGAGGTTCATGCGCTCATATGCCTCCTCTATGGAAGACCCCCTCTCTATCTCAAGGATAGCCCTCCGGAATTCCTCACTCAGCACGCCATAATCGCTAAGAGAGATGGAGCGCATGGTCTCCAACAGCCCCGAGCCCGAAGCCAGCTGGGTCGCCATGTGCCTCAGGGCAAATGGGAGCTCACGGCTGAAGGCAGCAGACCTGTTCTTAATCCTGGTTTTAGGATACATCCTAGCGAGGGTGAGGAAGATGAAAAAGAAGGGGAACACCAAGACCATGCTCATGATCCCTCCAAGAGTGCCTATGAGACTCCAGAATAGCAGAGCAAAAGCCCCGGCCATCAGCAACGCGGATATAGCGGCTATGCCGACGGCGAGGGAGACGTATCGTGAGGAAGTCATCATGATGTTGGCCTTATAAAGATCCTCCTGCACGTTCACAAAGTAGGCCTGAAGCCTCTTGGAGAACCTGGAGAAGATGGTGGAGATAACCTCGGCGAGCCTCTCCGAGAAGGGACGTCTCAGCTCCTCCCTCTCAAGCAGGAACTCCCCGGTCACCTCCTCTTCTTCGCTGACTGCCTCAAGGATCTTCGACAGCCTTGCCTCAAGAGCCCTTCTGCGCTCCTCCTCCTTCTCCTTCTTCTTGAGCATCAATGCCTTGGCGGTGATCTCATGCTCCCTGAGCACCCTGGCAAGCTCTTCAAGCCTCTTCTTAGCTACGTCATAGGTTACCTCGGCGGTGCTTAACGTCCCCTCTCCCAGCCAGTCTACGAATCTCAGAACTTTACTCTCTGGCATCTTCCCTGATCTTCCTCATGAGCTTTTCAGGATTTGTGTGATACGACTCAAACACCCTGGCAACCCCCCTCAGGTCCCTGATGCCCCTGTCCAGCATCCACGCCAATATCTCCTTCCTTCTCTCAAGATCAATCTCCACGTCCTCCCTGGATACGCCCCTGAGGCGGGCGAGCTCTTTCTTAACGACACTGGTCCTGGTTTTCATCTCCAGGGTGTCTTTTCTCGGATTCCACTCGTAGAGATTCCTCAGCCGTATCTTGCCCCGCCCGGTCTTAACCACCTCAGCGATCTCGATAATCCTCCTCATGACCCTCCCCCCTATGGAGATCTTGTCCTGCATGATGATTACATCTAGGGCTGGAAGCATGACGGACGGAACATTCATAGGCGGGTTGGTGAGGCGGGTGATGGTTTCCCTGGCAGAGTTAGCATGTATCGTGCCCATGCAGCCGTCGTGGCCGGTGTTCATGGCCGTGAAAAGGGTCCGGGCCTCTATCCCCCTGACCTCCCCAACGACGATCCTGTCAGGCCGCATCCTCAGGGCGTTTTTCACCAAGTCATCCATGGTGATCTCTCCCTCCCCCTCAATATTCGGGAGCCTTGTCTCAAGGCGAATAGTGTGCTCAATCGGCAGCTGCAGCTCAGCCGTGTCCTCAATGGTTATGACGCGCTCTGTGGATGGGATGAAAGAAGCCAGACAGTTAAGGGTTGTAGTCTTACCGCTGGAGCTGCCCCCGGCCGCGAGGATGTTGCCCGGGCTGACGCCCATGCCCTCAACCACCAGCCACAGATAAGCGGCCACCTCAGGGGTGAAGGTGCCGAATTCTATGAGATTTATAACCGTCAATGGATCCTTTTTGAACTTTCGAATAGTGATGGTTGGACCGTTCAGGGATATGGGAGGGATGGTGGCGTTCACCCTGGAGCCGTCGGGGAGGCGGGCGTCCATAAGGGGAACCGCTCTGTCTATCCTCCGTCCAACGGAGCGGGCGATCTTCTCAATTATCCGTAGGATGTCCCTGTCCTCTTTGAAGACGATGTTGGTCTTGCACGGACCGTATCCCCTGTGGTGCACGTAGACAGGCTTATCCGTGCCCACAACCATGATCTCCTCCAGCTCATCATCCCTGAGGAGGTAGTCGATAAGGCCATAGCCCAGCATGTTCGGCACAATCATCCTGGCAAAGGCTTTCCTCGTAGCAGGGGAAAGATCAGGATAGCTGTCCTGAATCACCTCTAGGACCCGTCTGGTCAACAGCTCCTCGGCCTTTTCCTTGTCCTTTATGGCCGTTGGATCAACCTCGATTTCGCTGATAACGGTTGCCTCAACCTCCGCCAGCAATTCCCTGTCAGAGAAGCTAATATCTGGCACCGGGATAATGTAGCGAGGAGTTTTCTCGTTGTCCCGCTTAACAATCCTGTAGCGCTTACCCTCCTCGAGGACACGTTCCCTGGGCACAGGGGCTTCATACAGTCCCTCCTCTATTTTACTGAGCAGGGCATCTGGATTGATGTAGTACTCATTAATGACCTCCCCCACCTCTTTTATCCTCCTGAGGCCTTTACGAACCATGTAATCGATTACTCTCTTCCTCCTCTCGATCTCCTCCTGGATCTCCTCGAGAGAAACGCCTTTTAGGTTGGCTATTTTTTTCAGTGCCAGGACAGACCTCCCCGTGGGCTTCACCCTGTCATCCCGGGGATCCCATGCGTATATCACGCTCATATCCACGTCCCCGTCCCGCATGCCGAGAATCTCAGCTATCTCCGTAATCCGCCTCACCATTTTTCCGTCATAGGTAAACTTGTTCTGCATGAGAATCATGTTCAGAGACGGCAGCATGACCACTGGGACGCCCATGGGCGGATTGGTGAGGCGGGTGATGGTTTCCCTGGCAGAGTTAGCATGCACCGTGCCAAGGCTTCCGTCGTGGCCGGTGTTCATAGCCGCCACAAGGGTGTTAGCCTCCCTACCCCTGACCTCCCCAACGACGATCCTGTCAGGCCGCATCCTCAGGGCGTTCTTCAGGAGAAGATCCATGTTCACCTCTCCCTTTCCCTCTATGTTTGGGGGCCTTGTCTCAAGCCTAACCCAGTGCTCCACAGGGAGCCTGAGCTCAGCGGTGTCCTCAATGGTTACAACCCTGTCGGATGAAGGGATAAATGAGCCCATGCAGTTAAGGGTCGTGGTTTTCCCAGAGCTCGTCCCCCCCGAGATCAAGAGGTTCACAGGCTTAGCACCGAATCCCTCCACAACAAGCCAAAGAAAAGCGGCAACATCTGAGGAAAGGGTTCCAAAGTCTATAAGATCCACGATGGTATAGGGGCTGACTCGGAACTTCCTAATAGTAAGGGAGGGCCCGTCCAGAGAAACCGGGGGAATGGTGGCGTTCACCCTGGAGCCGTCTGGCAGGCGGGCGTCGAGAAGGGGCATCTTCGCATCGATCCTGCGCCCAATTGACCGGGCAATCTTAGTGATGAGGTTTATGATATCGTCCTCATCCTCAAAGATAATGTTGGTCTTGCACATGCCGTATTTTCGATGATAAACGTAGACCCTCTTATTGACGCCGAGAACCATGATCTCCTCCAGGGTGTCGTCCTCGAGGAGAGGCTCCAGCATCCCTAAGCCGATCATGTCCTGGACAACCAGCTCGGCGAAGCTCCTCCTTTTCTCGGGATTGATATCTGGATAATAAGCCTCGATGAGGGCCATCACCTCTTTAAGGAATATCCTCCGCCTCTTAGCCGTGTCCAAGATGCTCTCAGGGTCTATGGCGATCTCCGCAATGGCCCGCTGCTCTATATTCTTGAGAATCCTCCTGTCCTTCCGCGTCAATGGAGGAATCAGTACAAGATAGGTGGGGAGTTTTTCCCCCTCCTTCACCACAATTTTATGCTTCTTGCCAGTTTTAAGAACGACCACGCCCTCTTCTTCGGCGAGCCGTGTAACCTCATCCAGAGACCTGAGGTAGTGGTACTCCTCTTCCCTCCTCTCCAGGATCTCCCCTAGGAACCCCCCGAAGGCCCTTTCCTTGTCCCGTATTCTGTCCTCTTCCATCCCTATAAGGAACTAAATCCCTCGTGGTATAAGAGCCTTCCCCCCCCGATAAAGTTTAAGTTCCTAATCTGAGTAGTAAGACATATGTTTAGAATAAGCCTCGACAAAGAGGTGGACCTCTCCAAAGCGGTGGTCATGATATCCTTCCCGACGGTTGGGAATGTAAGCTCCATAGCCGCCAATTACCTGGTGAAAAAGCTCGGCCTGAAGCGCATAGGAGCAATAACCTCCAAGAGATTCCTTCCCTCAGCGGTGATCGAGGACTACGTGCCGATGCCCCCCGTGAGGATATACGCAGGCCACTACAAATGCGGCCCCATAAAGGACTGCGAAACCTTCGCCGTCATCCTCTCGGAGATATCCCCACCGGAAGACGTGGTACACGACCTAGCGGAGGAGATCGTTAAGTGGTGTAAAGAGAAAAAGGCCCGATACCTTGTAACCATGGTGGGTTTGAAGGTGTCCCCCGACGAAACCCTTCAGCCGGAGATATACGGAACAGCCACCCGGGAAGAGACAAGGAGGATGCTGGAAGAAAAGGACACAAAGCTCCTGGAAAAGGCCATAATCGGGGGGATGACCGGTGCCCTTCTCTCCATGGGGGAGGAAATAGACATGATAGCCCTAGTCGCCCAGGCCCACGAGAACTATCCCGAGGCGGGGGCCGCTGCCAGGCTCATAGAAACGGTGGATAAGGTGCTGGTGAGGCTCGACATATCCCTGGAGCCCCTATACAGAGAAGCCGAGGAGATGGAGGCAGAGATCAAGACCAACCTCAAGGGCGTGCCCAGGGGGCCGGGAGAGGCGCCCCCGGCCATGTACCGCTGATCCCCCCATATTAGCCACACGGTGCTTGCAGAAGGCTACGAAGGTTTATATATGAATATATGTAATTTTTTTCATATGTTAGACCGCACAATGGAAAACGTGATGGCAAAGTTCTTTCTAGCCCTAGCCGACGAGACCCGGTTAAGAGTCATAACGGTGCTAAAAGAAGAAGGCGTCCTCAACGTGGGAGAGCTGTCAAGAGTCCTGGAGAAGGAGCAGAGCCATGTTTCCCATCACCTCGCATGCCTGCGCAACTGTGGCATAGTGAAGACGGAGAAGACTGGGAAATACGTCTACTACTCCATCAACGGCTCCAACAGAATCCTCACGATCCTGGAGCAGGCCCAAGACCACGTGCGGGAAGCCTTCGAGGAAATAGCCGCCTGCGAGGTGGTTAAATGAAAGAAGAAGATGCCGGCGCCTGCAGGGAATGCGGCCAAATAGGGACCAAGGTCCTGAGGGTTACCATGGGGGTTCACGTAAAGGAAGAACACTGGCCCATGCTGGGACAGGGATTCAGATTCTGCTGGACCCCCGACTGCGACGTCGTATACTACAACAACGCCAGCGGAGTATACTTCCACAGAGACGAAATCAAATCCAGGATAGGGATAAAAGAAACCACCCCACCCAGGCCGGTGTGCTACTGTATGAATGTAACAGAGGAGAGGATAGCAGAGGAGATCCTGGAAAAAAAATGCTGCTCATCCCTGGAGGACATTAAGTCCTACACCAGGGCTGGGGAGGGGAAGTGGTGCCTCACCACCAACCCCACCGGAAGGTGCTGCAGAGAGTACCTGGTAAAGGTAATCGATAAATACCTCGCCCAGGCCAATGCAGGATTAGCGGGAGAGCTGAGGCAGATGGGGGAGGACCTGGAGAAGGTGGAAAACTACAGGATAACCATGGAGATAAGCGGGCTAACCTGCGCAGGATGCGTGGGGAGCGTCGCCGCAGCCCTGGAGGAGGCAGGGGCCAGAGGAGCCGAGGTGTCCCTCGAGGAAGGGAGGGCGGTGGCAGTTGTGAGGGAAAAGAAATTAGTGAACAGGCTGCTTAAAGCTGTGGAAGACGCAGGATACAAGGCCATAGTTACAGACATAGAAAAATTCTGAAACGCATCAGGGAGGCTAGATGAGTTGAAGCCGCGGGGAAGCGAGAAAGCCGATGAGGTGCTGAGGTTCCTCAACGACTCCTTCGACATGGATAAAAAGATTGGCAGAGGCCTGAGCAGGGAGGAGGACAGCGTAAGACGCCAAGTCCTCATGGAATACCCCGCTCTGGGAAGATCCCCCAGAGTAAAGGAAATCGCCGAAGCCCTAGACATGGAAGAGAAAAAGGTCAAGGCCCTCCTTAAGTCCCTGGACAGCAAAGACGTCCTCTACCTCGACCCTACAGGAGAGATAAGGGGCGCATATCCATTCAAAGAGCAAAGCGACTATGAGGTCCTGCTCAAAGACGCCGGGAAAGTCTACGCCATGTGCGCAGTAGACGCCCTCGGCATACCATACATGCTCGATAAAGACGCCGCTATAACATCCAAATGCACCTACTGCGGCCGCGAAATAAGGATCAAGGTAGAAAACAAAGAAGTAACCCGCCACAACGGCGATATTGTGGTCTGGGCCGGGAAGACCTGCTGCTCCTTTAAGGCGGCCACCTCTGTATGCCACACCCTCAACTTCTTCTGCTCCAGAGAGCATGCAGAGAAGTGGAGAAACGAGGAGAAGCAGGAAGGATGGGCCCTAACCCTGCCCGAGGCTCTGTACGTCGGTAAAAAGCTCTTCGGGGATGCCCTGAAATGAGGAGAGATGAGGTCAAATCCCTGTTCATCGGAGCCGGATCAGGGGTGGTAGCCTCTTTCTGCTGCACCCTCCCCCTTATCCTGATTCTCCTGGGAATAGGGGGTGTGACCACAGCCCTCAAGGTGAGCATGTATAAAACATATTTCCTCGCTCTAAGTCTGTTCTTCGTCGCCCTGGCGGTGGTTTACCAGCTGAAGAAAAACCCCTCGTGCTGCACCACCGGCGGAAGGACCAGGTTCGTTATAATCACCCTCGCCGCATATGTGCTGGTATATTTCATCCTCCTCTACGTAGCGGTTCCCGCGATAGCTCCATATGTGTACGGCGGATTCACATGAAAACATGGATATCCCTGCTGGCGTTGTTCATCGTAACAGGATGCGTGGGCCAGCCAAGCCCCGGTGAAGGGGGTGTGGAGAAGACCCACGAGAGCGGGGACCTCGCCTTCATCGAGCTGAAAATACAGGGCATGACATGCCCCAGCTGCGCCACGGGAATAGAGTTTGCCTTGAAGCAGATCAACGGTGTTGTAGACGCCGAGGTTACATACGAGGAAGGCCGTGGAAAAGTGATATACGACCCGTCAGCCGTGGGAGAGGAGGAGATCATAGAGGGGGTGAAGCCCTTCAAGGCAGAGGTGGTGGCCAGGGGAAAAACATGATATATGTGTCTGTTTCTAAATTTAATTAATGAGGTTTGCGTGGGGGGATGCAGAGTACGACGAGGCAGACGTCGTGCTCCTAGGGGTGCCGGATGAATCAGGATCACACAGCACCAGGCTGGGGACCAAACTCGCCCCGGACGTTATAAGAAGGGTGTCAAATGAGAGGGAGGTCTTCGAGAGAGAAACAAAAACAGTTGCCCTCCCCCAGGTCTGCGCCCTGGAAAGGAGAATATGCGACCACGGCAACGTTAAGAAAGAAGACGTGGCCGAGATGGTTGCTAAGATCAGGGAAGACGGCAAAATGCCGGTCACAATAGGCGGTGACCACTCCATCACCGCAGAGGTTCTGAAAGGATTCGACTCCCTGGAGAAAATAAGTGTGATATACCTCGACGCCCATCCCGACTTCATATGCTCCGCAGAGCACTATTACGGCTCAGTTGTATGCGACATCTCGAAGTACGGGAACATCGACTTCGGCTCCAGCGTGGAGATAGGGATAAGGGCACCTGAGCCTGAGGAGCTCATCAACCTAAGAAGAGAGCACCTGCTAACGCTATACTCTGTGAACGTCACCGAGCTGGGGATCAAGGGCGTCCTGAGGAAGATCAGGTCCCGGATAGGGAGAAAAGCCTATCTCTCCCTAGACATGGACGTCTTCGACCCTGCCTATGCCCCGGGAGTCGGCTCCCCAGTGCCCGGGGGACTGAGCAGCTCTGACGTGATTTACCTCCTTAAGAAGCTCTCCGACAAACTGGTGGGCTTCGACGTGATGGAGACGAATCCCAGGTACGACTATCAGGACATGACCTCTCACCTGGCCTCAAGGATAGTGATAGAGACAATAAGCTGTATGGGGGTGAGGAGATGAAGCTGTTCATAGATGGAGAGTGGGTTGAATCCCGCTCCGACAAGTCAATAGAGAGCATAAACCCTGCCACGGAGGAGGTTCTTGGAAGAGCCCCCCTCGGAGACGATGAGGACGTCACAAGGGCCGTGGAGGCTGCGGAAGAGGCATATAAGAAGTGGTCAAAGACGCCTCCTCCCCAAAGGGCAAAGACCCTCTTCAGGGCCGCCGAGATCCTGAGGGCCGAGAAGGACCGGCTAGCCGCCCTTGTAACCA
>JALUUU010000174.1 GCA_027021185.1 archaeon
GAGGCCATCAGGCTCAGCGAAAACCTTGGCGTGCCCATGCATCCCAGGTACACCTACTTCTACTCCGCCCTGTCAAAGGACGAGCTCAGGGACCTTTCCGTATGGCTGGACACGGGCAAGGTGGTGGGAGGGCGCTACATCCTGGACATCGCGGAGGAGAAGACCTTGCTTGAGCTCCTGGGGGTGCCCCACAGGGTGTTCAAAAACAACGTGATAATAGAGGAGCACGAGCCCCTTCTCCGCTCCCTCGGGCTTCATAAAGGCATGGAGGAGTTCATGAGGGCCTATGAGAAGGCCTCCAGCTCCCTCGAGGTCGTGAACAGCTTCGGCATAAAGATAAGGGACAAGGCGCCGACCTTCATAGGCGCCAGGATGGGCAGGCCGGAGAAGGCCAAGGAGAGAAAGATGCAGCCCGCGGTCAACGTTCTCTTCCCCATAGGCCAGAGCGGCGGCCGCACCAGGGACGTGAAGAAGGCGGCGTCGAAGGAGAAGATCACGGTGGAGGTGGCCAGGCGATGGTGCTCCAGGTGCAAGGAGTACTCCATAACCACCCTCTGCCCCAGATGCGGCAAGCCCACCGAGCTCCAGAGAGAATGCAGCTCCTGCGGAAGGCCCAGCGAGGAGGAGAGATGCAGGGGATGCGGGGGGCTGGCGACTTTTTACCACAGCCACGAGGTGGAGATCAGGAGACTTCTCCGCAGGGCCGTGGACAGGGTGGGCGACACCCCCAAGGAGCTGAAGGGCGTTATAGGCATGACCTCCGCCTACAAGATCCCTGAGCCCCTGGAGAAGGGCATCCTGCGCTCCAGGCACGGGGTCTACGTCTTCAAGGACGGCACCACCCGTTTCGACGCCACAGACGCGCCCCTTACCCACTTCACCCCGGCGGAGGTTGGCGTGGCGGTGGACAGGCTCATAGAGCTGGGCTACACCAGGGACTACAGGGGGGAGCCCCTGAGAAGCCCAGACCAGGTTCTTGAGCTCAAGTGCCAGGACGTGATAATCCCCGACGAGGCGGGGGAGTACCTCCTACGGACCAGCCGGTTCATCGACGACCTCCTCGTCAAGTTCTACGGGCAGAGGCCCTACTACAACGCCATGTCCAAGGAAGACCTCGTGGGCCATCTAATAGTGGGGCTGGCGCCCCACACCAGCGCAGCGATTCTTGGAAGGATCATAGGCTTCACCAAGGCGAAGACATGCTATGCCCACCCCTACTTCCACGCGGCAAAGCGCCGCAACTGCATATTGCCCAGCACGGAGATGCTGGTCCTTAACCACGACCATGCAAGGCTGCTTTCCATGGAGGAAATATACAGAAACGCTGACTCGGAGGAGGTTGTTGTAGACGATTTCGGGACAAGGAGAAGAAAAGCTGATCTAACAACCTTGACCCTGGACCCGGCGACGGGCGAATTCAAAAAAAGAAGGATTAAGTCTGTGATTCGCTCTCCAGCGCCACGGCATCTTATTAACATTAAAACCGGAAGCGGCAGAACAATCACCGCCTCCCCGGAGCACCGCCTCATCGTCCAATCCTCAGAGGGCCTTGTTTTCAAGAAAGCCCTAGAACTGAACGAAGGCGACTCCCTGCTGGTACCTGAGAAGATAAATGTCCCGGAGGACGATTTGAAGAGTTTTGACCTTCTTGTAGAGCTCTGTAAGATCCGGGATTTGAGGGACGAGGTCATGGTACGCGGTGTTAAAAATACTCTGGGAGACCTCATCAGAGAGCTCGGCGGGCTTAAGGAGGCATCCGGGAGAGCGGGCATATCCGAGGAGACCTTAGCCAATTATCTCTATCGGGACAGCATCCCCCTCGTGGTCTTGGATAACTTATTAAA
>JALUUU010000175.1 GCA_027021185.1 archaeon
AACACCGTCTGCAAAACAGCACTAAAGACCCCAAGTAGATTTTATCCCGTCGTAGAGCTTGACGTATCCCTTCTTGTCCATGGCCAGAAGGTTCTTCTCCTGCACTATGCTAGCCTTTCCTTTTTTTGGTTTCCTGGGGAAGGTGTTCCTCTGTGTTCACAATCCTGTGTTGAGGTCGTTTGAGCTTGTAAGTCCTTCTTTAGCCTTTATAACCAGTTCTCTAGTTTAAGACCCTCTATTCTATTAAAATGCTCGAGTACGAGGCTGAGAGAGCTGGCGCTCGGGTAGGGAGGATTGACCTGAAAAACACCACCCAAGACTACAGCAACTGCGGGGCGTATGGTATGTACTGGAGGGGCTCTGGGAGAATATCCATCGTTGCCCATCTGCGGCTTCGAGGCCGATAGAGACGACAACCCTTAATTGAACATCCTGAGGAGAGGACTTTTGCCGGTAAGGCGGGGACCACCCCCGAATACACACCCGTAGAACGGGCCTCCGGCAGAACGCATTGCTCCGGCGAGACTGGCGGTGGAAGCAGGAGGCTCCTTACTAACAACAGTTAGGGAGTGGTGGTTCACACCAGCAAAACGAAACAAGCTCTACAGGTCATCGAGATTTAAATCCCTGAAAAATTTTATCTTGAACTGATATTCACTGGAGAAAGGAACTAATTTATCATGAAACGGCTTATCGTTGGTTATCAAAGTCGTGCCATACAGGATGGATGTTATTGCTATGAGGTTATCAAATCCTCCCGCCCTGATTCTTACCGCGTAGTCAAGGGCTCTCTCCTTTAAATCTACATCGAAGAGAACGACTTCTGCAGAGTCCTCAATCTCCAGAGCAGCATCTTTTCCAAACTCTTCTTTTCCTGTCAGCAGTGATATCACCGAAGCAACTTCCACTATCAGCAAAAGGAAGTATCAGTCTATGCTTTTCTTTTATTACATCCTCATAGAGCTCTTTAGCTTTTATATGCAGATTGTTCCATTCTTCACGCTTCTTTTTGTTTTTGTGAAGGGGTGGGACAAAGGCATAGACCAAAACGTTGCTGTCCAGAGTTATGTACATTCAGTATTCCTTCTTTTTAAGGGAAGAAATGAGCTCATCAGGAGTAATATCTACCTCCGGGCTCTTTGAGATCCTGTTTAACAGGATGTGGTATCTCCTAAGCTTTACTTCCGGGGCAATTTTTTTCTGCACGGTGTATGATTTTTTTAAGGCTTCAAGCTGCCGGGATAATTTCTCAAGTTCTCTTCTTAATTGTGCCGACATTTAATTCACCGTCCTATCCTTCGTCTTTAACTTTATCGCCTGGAAGTCCCCTTTCAAATAACGTAATTTGGTGGGGGATGAGAGGCGGAGACTTTTCACTTTTTCCGTGTGCTCGCCCAAGGCACGTATATCTGTGCACCAGTATAGTATATAAAAATGATGCTGAGCTATCGCTACAGGCTCTACCCGTCAAAAGAGCAGGAGCAGAAACTCCTTGAAGCGCTTAAGTTGGGCAGGCACGCCCACAACTTCTTCCTGGAGAAAGTGAGGTTCGTCCAGGGGGGAAGGGCGATAACCAACATCATGAACCTTACCACCGAAGATGAGTATCCTCTGCTTCACAACCCAGAGTCCCCCTGGCGTATATATACTTTCGGGTTGTGCCCGGGGACCTGTTTCAACTGGCTTGATGCCCGAGCCCCGGCTAGATATGGCCCACCGCCGAAGGGTCATCTCAAAATACTAGTGGATAGTAATTAGCGAGGACGTTAACGCGGCAAGCGACGCCGAGGTCTATGCCGTGGCCCGGGAGGAATACTCCAATAGGCGGTCACCTTGGC
>JALUUU010000176.1 GCA_027021185.1 archaeon
TGGGGAGAGCCTGGCCCTCGGAATAGTGGAGAAGAAGGGCCTGCTACGGGGCAAGAAGGTGCTCAGGCTCGTGTTCCCCATGACCCGGGACAGAGAGGTCCTGAGAAAGAGCCGAAGAGACGCCGCAGAGAGGGTCATGAAAGAGCTTGAGAAAGGGAGGGATGTGGCCTTTGTAACCCTGGGCGACCCGGGGCTATACTCCACCTTCACGTATCTCGTTGAAGAGCTTGGAGATGAGGCAGAAATTAAAACCGTCCCAGGGGTCACATCTATCTCCGCCTGCCTGGCCGCCTCCAACGAGTCCCTGGCCCGGGGAAATGAGGGAACGGCTATTCTCCCCGCCTCCGAGGCCCAGGGCAGGCTGGGAGAGCTCCTGGAGGACTTTGACTCCGTGGTGCTGTTGAAGGCCAAGAGGGTGAGGGGCATAATCGAGGAGCTCAGGGAACTGGGGGCCCTTGGGAACGCCCTTGTTTTTGCTAGATGCGGTAGCGACGACTTCAGGGTGTTCCCATTATCGGGTCTTGAAACTAGCAAAAGAGAGTACTTCTCCATGATTCTGATAAGGGGGTTAAAATGACTGTTTATTTCGTTGGCGCGGGCCCGGGCGACCCAGGGCTGCTGACCCTTAGGGCGAGAGACCTGCTGCGGAAGGCTGATGTCGTGGTTTATCCGGGGTCCCTGATAAACCCAGAGGTCCTCCAATACGTGAGGAAAGGGGCCGACACATATGACAGCTTCGGCATGGCCCTTGAGGAGATAGTGAAAATCCTCGTAGAGGCGTCCAGAGCCGGTAAAACCGTGGTGAGGCTGCACAGCGGCGACCCCAGCATATACGGTGCCATCGGGGAGCACATCAGAGCCATGGAGAAGGAGGGCGTTGAATATGAGGTCGTGCCGGGGATAAGCTCCTTCCAGGCCGCCGCCGCCAGGCTGGGGGTTGAATACACCATCCCGGAGGTGGTGCAGACGGTTATTCTCACAAGAATAAGCGGCCGCACAAAGGTGCCGGAGAAGGAGAGGCTGCGGAGGCTGGCGAGGGCGAGGGCGAGCATGTGCATCTTCCTGAGCGCCCATAAGATAGGGGAGGTGGTTGAGGAGCTCCTGACCAGCTATCCCCCAGACACCCCCGTCGCAGTGGTCTACAAGGCGTCCTGGAGGGATGAGAAAATAATAAAGGCCAGACTCAGCGACATAGCTGCCAAGGCCAGGGACGTTAAGAAAACAGCCCTCATACTGGTAGGGGACTTCCTCAGCCCCCCGGGCACGAGGTCGAGGCTGTACTATCCAGGATTCTGCACAGACACGGGGAGGGATAAATGAAGATAGCTGTTTTAACCCTTACCCGGGGCGGCAGGGCCACTGGGGCAAAGATAAGGGCATGCCTGGATGAGCATGAGGTCGACCTCTACGCCAAGAGGGATTATCTCTCCCCCGGAGACGAGGAGCTCCGGCTCCCCCTCAGGAGATTCGTCGGGGATCTTGTTAAGAGATACGATGCCCTCGTATTCGTCACTGCCATGGGGGTGGCCGTTCGGACCCTCGCGGGCCACCTCAGAGGGAAGCTCTCCGATCCCCCAGTGGTGGTGGTCGACGAAATGGGGGAAAACGCTGTAAGCCTTCTATCCGGCCACAGAGGGGGCAATGACCTGGCCAGGGCCATCGCCCAAGGCATGGGATGTAGGGCCGTCATAACAACCTCCACGGATGTTCAGCGTAAGACGTGCGTTGAGTACCTGGCCAGGGACCTGGGCCTCGTCCTCGAGGCTGACAGGGAGGGCCTGAAAGAGCTTAACGTGGCCATAGCCAACGACGGAG
>JALUUU010000177.1 GCA_027021185.1 archaeon
CATGGTTATCCCGTAATGTCCTATTTCTTCGTTCTTTACGAGGACGTTTATCTTAAGCTGGTCCCTGGCGGGGAGGTTGAGGAATCCCTGAAGATTCACCTGTCTTCGGTCGCTGAACCCCACAAGGTCAAAGTCGTCAAAAACGTCCATGAGGGCGTATCCGTGGAAATTGGCGTTAAACCTGGCCCCCAGCACGTATTCCTCTATTCTGGCCTCCCTCAGGCCTTCCTCATTTATAACTCCTTCTTTAAGGAGCTTCTCCGCCTGGGAGCGGTAATCCTCAGGAGAGGATGCATAGAAAAAGGCCCTCTCCAAGGGGTTCTTGGCCTGCTGCACCTTGACGATGCATAGCCTGTCGATATCATCAGGACTCTCGAACTCAAGAGGGGTCCTTATGCCCGCCTTTTTTAGGAGATGGTACTGCCCGCGCTCGTCTGTCCTGTCCTCAGCCCGAAGGATGAACCTGTTCCCATAGATGGGTACCCTGAACTCCCCCTCTATGCCGTCGTATCCCACGTAGACAGAGAAGCTCCTATTGGGGATGAAGACCGTTCCCATGGCCCTGAGTTTATCCTGCACCTCTCTCTTCAGGAGGTCCTTGAATCGGGGGAGCTTTATCACCTCATCGTAGAGGTGGCGGTTGTATTTGGTATAAAACTCGTGCCTGCCTTCCTGAACGATCACCACTGTTTTGAGACCCGCGGCTTTGGCGGCCATGCCTATCTCCTTGGCCGAATGGGAGCCGAAAATGCCGATGGTGATATCCGTGTAACTGGAGGCTATATCCTGAATCTCCCTTCTATCGAGCATGGGAGACCCTATTTCTAGAAACTGGTATAAAGGTTTATCTAAATCTGGAGGACAGTTTCCTGAGAAATTCATGGCTTCTAGTCCCGTCGCCCATCCTCAGGAAGCGCCTCACGTCGCTGGGGGTGTCTAGGTCGATATACAGCTCGGGGCTCTGATATATGTAGACATCCACGCCCACTTCCCTGGCTTCCCTGAGGTTATCCTGGAAGCTTCTGCTGGAAAACCTTGCCCTCATTATCTCGGGGGGCCGCCGATAGAGCAGGCCTATCCCACCCCGCCTCGAGGGGCTCATGATCACCCTGTGCTTTTCACCCAGGGCCATGATTTCCCTCAGGGTTTCTTTTCTGACCAGGGGCAGGTCCGCGGGCATGAAAATGGTTGCTCTAGCCCCATGATTTACGGCATAGGCGTTGGCGGCATCCACGGCACTTTTCAATCCAGGGCGCGCGTGCCGAAGAAAAAGAAACTCATAGCCTTCTAGGAGGGGTCTAATGTCTACTGGTGAGACTATCACGGTTGTCAATCCGTCTAGGGCGTCCAGCACGTCCCTTGCCATACGGAGTACCAGGCTCTTTCTCTCGGCTCCGCTAAGCCATGGAGAAAGCCTCGTCTTGGCATCCTCAGGTCTCTTTATGGGTAGAAGAACGAATGTATCGCCTGCCATGTCTATGTTATACCGCTTTAGGCAGAGATACGTAAAAAATGCTTCCCCCGTCGGGGTTATCCTCGACCCATACCTGGCCTCTGTGGAGCTCCACAGCCCTCTTCACGATGGCCAGGCCAAGACCCGAGCCTTTAACCCCGTTTTTACTCTTCCTCTCAAACCTCTCAAAAATAGCTTCCTTATCCTTATCCGGGACGCCTTCGCCGTAGTCCTTCACCATAACCTTCCAGCTGTTGCCGCTGTCCAGGATATCCACCACCACGCGGCCACCCACGGGGCTGTACTTAACGGCGTTACTCAGCAGGTTATGAAAAACATCCGCAAGGCTCTCATCTGCCATGGAGTAGTACTTCCTCCAGGGCCTGAAGCGTAGCTTGATCTTTTTCTCCTCGATCATTGGCTTGATCTCTCTGACGACGTTCCTGAAAATCTCCCCGATATCTCTCTTCTCAAGGTCCAGCTCCTCCACAGACTCTAATCTGGCGTATTTATTCGAGTCCTCCAGGATGGCTATCATCTTGTCCAGGCTTCTCTCAACCGCCCTGAGCTCGTCGAGTTTACGGGGATCAGTCTCTTCCTCAATCAGGAGTTCCAGGTAGTTCTTGGCTATTCCAACGGGGTTGAGGAGATCGTGGCACAAAACCTCGATGAAGGTCTCCTTGAGCTTGTTGGATCGTTCCAGGTATTCGGAATAGTTCCTGAGTTCTCTGGTACGTTCTGCGAGGGTCTTATCGAGGCGGTCACAAAACTCTTTCTTCTTAGTCTCTAGTTCTTTCTCCAGGGACTGAATGTAGCCCTCTGTCATCATCTCCCTTCTCTTGTCCCTGGTGATGTCCCTCGCCACAACTACGTAGCCGGAGACCTCCCCGGATCCATTTCTAAGGGGAATGCTCCAGGACTCCACTAGTGTATCGCCAATCTTCATGATCCCCGGAGGCAGGCCTCTACCCTGCTCCTCAACGAAGTCGTACAGATTCCTCCCAACCACTTCCTCGCATTTACTCCCCAGAATGTCCTCAAAGGCTTGATTGATATCTATAAACTCCATCCCCTTCCCGAGCCTTGCTATGCCTAGGGGGAACTTCTGGAAAATCATCCTTAGCTCTTGGGCGTCACTACCCCTATCCCTCTCGTATCTACCAGCGTCGACGGTTATGCCGCCTGCCCCCTCAATCCTTCACAATCCTATCCATAAGTTTCATTATAATTTAAATCTATCGATTTAAAAAAGAAAAAAAGGAGAAAAGCCCCTCACTTGAGGGTCTTTATATATTCAACTAAGGCCGCAGCGTCCGAATCACTAACCCCGAGAGGCGGCATAGGAGAGTAGCCCTTAACGACCGTTGCTCCGGGTTTTGTGATGGACTCCAAGAGGAAGGCGTCGTCTGCTTTTACCTTTGTGCCGTCCTGTAGCTCCACCTCGCTACCGTAGAGTCCTTTCATCGCGGGGCCGACTCCAGGAATTCCCTCTCCGTTTGCGCCGTGGCAGCCACTGCAACCCTTGGATGAATAGAGCTTTTTACCCTCATCTGCAGAAGCAGTAGGGGCGGGGGCCGCAGGTGCCGCGGGGGCTGCGGGTTTCTCAGGGGCTGGCGCGGGTTTCTCCGCCTGCTGAGCGCAACCAGCGAAGGCCAACAATCCAGCCAAGAGGACTATCATCACCAATCTCAATGTTTCACCCCCAGTAATTGAACCATTATAATCATCACGCCATAGGTTGCCAGCCTTTATATAATTTTCTAACCAATTCCCTAACCCTGGCCCCATATTCTTCGTCTGCTTCTATAGAGTGTGCCATGTCCTCAAGGGTCCAATAGATTTTTTCGAGGGTTATCCTTTTCATGCTCTGGCAAAATGCCCTGGAGCTGGCTGGAAGGATTTCCTTGTCAGGGTTCTCCCTCGACAGGCGCTCCACTAAGGAGACCTCACTGGCCACTATGAAGCTCTTTTTATCTGACTCATGAACGTATTTCACTATGTCCTCGCTCTCGAGGACGGCATCGGCGGCTTCCGCCACCTCGCCCCTGCACTCAGGATGAGCCAGTACGATGGCCTCAGGGCTCTGTTTCCGCATTTCATCCACATCCCGGGGCAGGATTTTGACGTGGGGGGGACAGTAGCCGCCTTTGGAGGTAACCGGCCTGCCGGTCTTCGATGAGACGTTTTTTGCAATATGCATGTCGGGAATGAGTAAGGTATCCTCTCTCTTTGTGTTTCCCAGCAGCTCGAGGGCATCGTTAAAGCCGAGGCAGTAACTACTTAGGGCGATGGCCTCTGGGGATGCCTTCACGTAGCACAGTATCTCTGTCTCAGGGTGTTTTTCCTTGAAGGCTCTAACACCTTCAATGTCGAGCATCCCAATCATGGGGCATCCCGCATTAGGGTCTGGGGAAAGAACGCTCTTCTCAGGGACGAGGCATGCCACAACCCTGGCCATGGGATAAACACTGGCCACCAGGATGTTCTCCTCCCCTCTCTCCAAGGCCTCGGCGTATATCTCCTTGGTTCCTCCGACGAAGTCTGCCGCTTCCTGAACTTCGTAGGACTGAAAGTTGTGGGCCAGGATGCAGGCGTTTCTTTTTTCTTTGAGTTTTTTGATTTTGGCTAGCAGAGCTTCCCGTTCAGTCCCCATGGGCCTTATCTCCCAGGGACATAACCTTTATGGGGGACTCCTTAATGGTCTGCAGGATCCAGGAGGAATTGATGGTCTCTACCCCCTCCACTTTTGTTATCTTCCGCAGAAGGTCCCTGGCCTCCTTCTTCACATTGGTTCTGCTGATCACGAGGATGTGGAACTCCCCTGTTATCTGGTATACGTAACAGGTCCTGTCTATCTTCGCGATTCTGTCCCCAACCTCTGTAGGGTCATATCCCGGGCTGACCTTGATCAACAATGCCACGCTGCAGTCCATTCCCAGCTCCTCAGGGTCGAGGAGCACAGTGAACCTTCGTATAACCCCTCCCTCGTACATCTTCCTGACTCTCTCGCTCACGGTGGACACGCTGACGCCCAGCACCCCAGCTATCTGGCGGTAAGAGAGACGTCCGTCCTCCTGGAGAAAGTTAAGGATTTTCTTGTCCAATTCATCGAGTTTTACGACGGTAGCAGCCATGACTTTTGCCCCCCATCGATAAATTTATATAGGCTATCTTAACATGTATGCCTTTATAAAAAATTATCGGACAACTGTTCGAGATGGTGCCAATGAAATCGAAAACACCTATTGTTGACGAGCTATGCAAGGGTCCGTGGCCAAGCCATGCCGCGGAGCTGAAAAAGTCGAAGTATTCTATTTTGATGTACGAGGAAGCCCTAAAGAAAAAGGCAAGCCAGTGGCGCGGGGGAGGGTACATCTCCGTTCCCGGTGTACCTAGCGGCGTCATCGCCAGGGCTTCGAAGAGGCCTGATATCCTGGAAGAGTCCAGCGTGGTACGTATATTCCCTCCCCCCGGGCTGTTCTTCAACACAGACCTCTTCAGAAAACTGTGCGGAATCATTGACAAGTACAGCGGCGGCCTCATCCACCTCTCCGCTACCACAAGCGACATGGAGCTCATTGAGGTGCCCCATGACAAGATAGGGGACATGGTCAAGGAAGTAGAGGCCATGGGCATGGATGTCGGCTCCACGGACGTTACCTTGAGAACCGTCAAAGCATGCATCGGCCCGGCTCGCTGCGACGTGGCAGTATTCGACACCGTGGGATTCCGCCAGGCCTTCACAGAGCACTTCCTGGACGACATGCAGTATCCGAGGTTCCCCCATAAGATCAAGACCAAGGCTGCAGGCTGTCCAAACGACTGTGTATTCGGTGCCCACAAGGCGGAGATCTTCGTTGCTGGGGTCTTTAGAGACGCTCCAAAAGTAAATCAAGAGAAACTCGCCGACTGGGTTGAGAAGGGAGGAGACATCGAATACATATGCTCTCGCTGCCCCGGACAGGCCATGACCTGGGAAAACGGAAAACTCGACATAGACAACGACAAGTGTCTCCACTGCATGTACTGCATAAACCGATGCCCTGCAATTAGACCGGGAGACGACAGGGGAGCGGCTATTCTGGTGGGCGGAAAGTACAGGAGCAAGTACGGACCAACCCTCGCAAAAGTCTTGATACCCTTCGTTGAGGCCAATCCACCAGAGTACAAGGAAATCCTGGACATCATTCAAAAAATAGTAGACGTCTACGATGAGCACTCCCTCAGCAAGGAGAGAATGGGTGAGTTCCTCTACAGGATCGGCTTCGACAAGTTCATGGAGCTCATGGGACTGGAGGCCACTGCCCACAACTTCGCACAGCCCAGAGAGAACCTGTTTTATCACTGGACCAAGGAAGAGCTCGGAGGTGAGTAAAGATGCCAGGAGTTGGAATCCCTAAGCCAGACGTGGTTCTTCCGCCGATTGTGAAGCGCAACTACGGCAAATGGGTGAGTCACGAGCACGTAAGGGCAGGGGTGTATAAGCACGTCTCCGAATCAGGGGAAGAGTGTTTCACTGTCAGAGTCGGAATGCCCACCAACGCCAGAGTAAGCACCCAAACCCTCTACAGCATCTGCGACCTGGCGGATGAATACACTGAGGGATACTTCCGGATAACCACGCGGAACCACGTAGAGTTCGTGGGGGTGAAAGAGGACAAGATAGATGAGCTCATCGAAAAGCTCAAGGCCATAGGCCTGCCGGTGGGAGGAACCAGCAGAAGATTCCATCAGACTACATGCTGCACCGGCTGGCTCCACTGCCAGCTCGCAGCCACAGACTCTCCGAGCGTTGCCAAGGCCATATCAGACGCCCTCTACAAGTACTTCGTTAGCGAGGAAGAGCCCTTCCCAGCGAAGCTCAAGGTATCAATAGCTGGCTGTCTCAACCAGTGCGGTGAGGGAAGCACGGCAGACATCGGAGTCGTAGGAGTCTACAGAGAGCCACCCATGGTAAAAGAGGAGGAAGTGAAGGGATGCGAAATCCCCACCACCATAAGGGTGTGCCCTGTAGGGGCTATCAGGCCCAAGGGCAGGGACAACATCCTAATCAACCCAGATCGGTGTATATACTGCGGGTACTGTCCCATGACCTGCGAAGCCATCACCATGAAACCAGAGACGGCTGGAGCTGCAATAGTCGTGGGAGGAAAAGCAGGTAACACGGGAGACGGGCCTGCCTGGGCAAAGGTTGTTATCCCCTATCTGCCCAACAATCCTCCCAAGTGGACGGAGATAGTGGAAGCCGTCACCAACATCGTTGAAGCATGGCGGAAAGACGCCCGAAAGGACGAGCGCCTGAGGGAGTGGATAAACCGCATTGGCTGGGAAAAGTTCTTCGAGAAAACAGGGATCAAGCCCAGCCGGAAACACGTGGACGGCCTCCTCGGCGGCCTCAGAAACGTGCGCTCCGACCTCCGTTTCCGCTGGTAAACCTAACTGGCGGAGGGGAGGTTTCTTTTTATTTCTTTTTCCAATATTCTGCCTGCCCTATTCATCATGTTATCATGGGCGTATCTGTCCTTGATAGAGGATGCCAGGCATGGGTACTGGTGATGGTACTGCTGGGCGAGCATTGATGCTTTCTCAACCCTAGCCCCGCGGAGCTTCTCAGCCACATACCTCGTGTTGCCGCAGGGGGCGTCTCGCAGGACCTTGACTTCCCTGACGAAGCCATCCTCAACCTCTACCCTGAGCTCTGGTTTGCCGAAGTACTCTGAAAACCCTTTTATCCTCGGGTCTCGACCACCGGCCAAAGCACAAAAGGGCGTAGGGAAGACGAAGGCAACCCCAAGGGATTCCAGCTCTCTCTTTATCTGCGCCTTTAACCCCGGGGGGAGCCATTCACTGTCATCCACGGGGATTATGGCCGCTTTGGCCCCTGATCTCCTCACAACCTCGGGAACGAGCTCCATGGCGGACGGAGATTCCCCCAGGGCAAGAACAAGATCAACATCAGGCAGGTGATCCGGCAGGAACTCGTCGAGGTCGTCCAGAATCAATGGCAGCGCGGGGGGAAGCTTCAGGGCCTCTACTCTCCACTCTGATGGGGCATGCTTCCTTAGGTTCCTGACTTTTCTATTGCCGAACTCTCCCTGAACAATAGCTAGGATTCTCATTTTACTCTAGAGTTATGGCCCCGACCGGGCAGCTCTCAGCAGCATCTTCGCAGCAGGCGGCGCTGTCGCATTCTTGAGCTACCACGTGGCTCTTGTCGTCATCGCCCAACTGGAACACCTCTGGGCAGATCTCCTCACATGCCCCGCATCCGATGCAGAGTTCCTCGTCGACCTTTGCCTTAACCATGGTTCTAACAAGACACTACAAAGTAATCATGTTATTCCCGAACATGTTCGGTATCAAAGCATCACAGCCAGCAACAGAACCAGGATGCCTAAGACGATATTTCCCCTGGCCACGAGCACTACCATTCTCCTGGCCCGCCTGAAACCCTCCTCGTCTCTCCGTGCCTCTCTAAGCATGGGTGTTAGATAGCGGGAGTGCACTGCGCTCAAGGCAATCATGAGGGTTACAATGGAAACCTTGAGGAGGAGTAATGTCCCGAAACGCGAGCCCCATAGCTCATCTATCGAAACCCGCTGCACGACATTGATGGCCCCTGTTATTATCAGAACCCCTAAGCTCCCCCAGCTCAGATATTTAAAACGCTTTCCCAGATCGGCCAAAAGCTCAGTGCGTTGCTCTGGAGCGGCTTTTAGGCGCAGCACCGGATTCAATGCCAGGGACGTGAAGATCTTCCCTCCGAGCCAGACGACCGCGGCACTGACGTGGAGCCATGTCACTATCACATCGCTCATAGACTTTCCTCGTCAGTATTGTGTCTCCTATGCACCGATAAGTATGCCTCTTCAGTGATGAGGGGGTCTCTTTGGATATTGATAACCTGCGTGGAAG
>JALUUU010000178.1 GCA_027021185.1 archaeon
CGGCGAGCAGGAGAGGGCAAAGCGTCGATAGAAGAGCTGGAGAGGAGCCTCAGCAGAAGCGTTAAGAGGAAATATCCCCCGTCGCCGCCAGAGGGTCTGGTCCTGTGGAGGATAAGATATGGCTTTGACTTCGCGGAGGAGGAGTACTCGAAGAAGAGGCTCGGAAAGGACCTCCTCAGGAGGATAGAGAGCAGGAGGATCCTCACGGCCCTGGACGAGGCTATTTACCGGGAGCTTGAAACTCGCTGAGAAGGACCTGCCTACCCCCCCTCATCCTCTCCCTCAGCCTGGCCGCGGTTATCCTCCTCGCCTCCTCATGGATCCTCTGGGCCAGGCGGTCGTTAGCCGTGAAAAACTTTATCTCCTCCAGGTCAAGGCCGAGCTCCGAGGCGATCTCCGCGCCCTTGGCGGGGTCCTGGTTGAACACTGCCCTGAGGAGGGGGAAGAACTCCTCTTTGGCGACTTTTTTAGATACATGGACCTTCTCGTTCACCGTCTCCCGGGCTCCTTTTATCTTGGCCGCTATGGAGTCCGCCAGGGCCCTGGTTTTCTTGGTCCTGGCGTAGAGGGAGAAGAGAGTGGGGTATTGATACCGCACGAATTTTCGATACCTGTGCTTCTTGGCCAGGGCCACGCCTGCCGAAAACATGTCTATGGCGTAGGGAAGGAGGTTCCAGGCCTGCCGGCGCCTTATCCTGCCCATGTAGATGTCCGCCTTGGACAATCTCTCAAAGGCCTTGGCAAGGTCCTCTGGGTCCTCGTATTCCCTGGGGAGGTTCTCCTGGATCCACTTCATTATAACGTCCGGCTCCTCCCCGGACTCCCGCACGGCCTCCAGGGCCCTGTCGCAGGAGTCGGTCTTCAGGATCCTTATAAGGGTGTCGAAGATCCTGAGCTCTGAGTCCCGGATGGTGAGGATGTCTATGTCCTGCAGCCGGAGGGTCTTCCTGCCCTCCGTGAGGGCCTGCAGGTCGTTTATCGCCGCCCGCAGGTCGCCGTTGGCGTTGGTGGCTATTATCTTCAGGACCCTCTCATCTGTCTTGATCCCCTCCTTCCGGCATATATCCTTGAGAACCCTCAGCACGGTTCGCTGGTTTATGCGCTTCAGCTGAACCATCTTGGTGAGTTCCCGGAACTCCCTGGGGAGGATGTAGGGGTCGTTGGCTATGAGCACCATGGGGTGATACGTCTCCTGGACCCACTTCTTCAGGGCCCTGAGGCCGCCGTACTCTGCCCTGCCGTGGATGCCGTCAACCTCGTCCAGGATGATGACCTTCTTCCCGTCCCCTGGTCTCAGGCTCCCCTGCTTAGAGGCGGCTCCGACGATGCGGTTTATCACCCCATATGTCCGGGTGTCGCTGGCGTTAAGCTCGATGCTGTCATAGCCCAGCTCCTCCGCCAGGGCCAGGGCGACAGAGGTCTTCCCCACCCCCGCCGGTCCGTAGAGAAGGAGGGCGCGCTTCTCCGGGATGCCCCTCTGCCACTCCTCCCCCCAGTTGGCTATAATCCTAACTGCTCCGGGATTGCCCGCAACGTCTTTGAGGCGCCGAGGCCGGTATTTCTCCACCCACGGGATCATTGAGTTATTCTTTTTCTTTTTGTTTAATAAGCCTTCTTACCCGCCTATCGATCTCCTCACGTTTTTTGGAAAGATACACCCATTTCTCGACGAGATTCAGCTTCTCATATTCTTTTTCATCAACTATGGCGGTTTTTTTAGACATAGGCATAATTCATACCCCCTCCCTTTTATGTATTTTCATTTTTTGAATTCTTACTATAAATAATAATAGGAATGTAATAAATACTGCGCATTTGCTTCTTAATTTGGGGTTTCTTTTGGGTAGCAGGATTTTCAGGGTCCTAGGGAGAAAAGGGGTAATAGATATCCTGGAGAGACTGGATAAGAGGGGAGAGGGTCTCAAGTACAAGGAGATAGAGGAGGTTGTAGGGAATCCCAGCACAGCCACCAGGAATCTCATGGAGCTCGAGGCCTTCGGAATAGTGGAGCGCAAGGTGTCCTCGGAGAAGTACAGACCAGTTTATTATCTCCTGACAGACGAGGGCCGGGAACTCCTCTCAATGGTCCGGGAAATAAGGGAAAAATATTCCCGATGACAAGTTTTATAACTAGGTCGCCTGATATAAACGGATTTTTTAATAAAAAATCTATTACTCCTCTAGACTATCGTCTCTTCTTATTTGAGTAGCTAATCTCTCAATCTCTATTTGGATATCTTCTTCTGTTCTTTGCTCTTGAAAAATTTTGAAAAAGGCAAGCCAATATTTTGCTCTAATTCCGCAAAGCTCTTGTGATTTGGTAGATTCAAGATAGGCGTCCATGATCCCGGTTCTAGCAAGACGACCAAAATTCCCTCCAGAGTCAGATACTGGTCTATCAGCAATGTGATCCGACTTATTTGGATATGGTCTTGCATCAGAAGGGCTAATTATCTTTGTTTTCAATCGTGTCTTTCTAATGTGTTGCCAATGATAATTACGGTATTCTGCAACATATCTGGCGTTTTCAACAAATGGCAAGAAAATTTTTGGGACACCAGAAATTACATTAGAAAGAGCCCAAGGGACCACTACGATTAAATCCTGATATGCACATGCATTAGGTGTTACTGTAAAACGGAAACTCGGTTCTCCTTCTTTTGCAAGTAGGTACCATCCTTTTAACTCTATGCCCATTACTATTTCATCCGAACCACTCCCTGAATAACGTTTTAACAATACGTCTGGAAAAGTCTGAGGTTGGCGAACAAAGGAATACAGTTTGTATTTGTCTTCTGGATCCCATATGGGGCGCATAGAGTTTAAAGTGTTAACCACTTGTTCCTCAATGGTTGCTGAGAGGGCCGCATTTAAAGTAAAAATATCAGTTGCACGTATTCCTGATATCTCTGTTTCTGTTCGAAAATAGGCAGGGAGTGCATATAGGGCCTCTTTAACATTCCTATATACATCAATATGAGTCCAATGTTGGCCTGGCTCGACTTTCTCTGGTTCTTGCATCATACTTAGCCAATCTTTTTTTGGCAATAATATAGTATTCTTCTAATATTTCAGCGCTTCGGCAATATCGCCCTAATTTGTATGAAGCAATAGCTCCTGAGCATAGTCCTCCAAAAGGTTCCCATACTATGTCACCCTTATCAGAGGATGCTTTAATAATCCTTTCAATTAATTTAAGAGGTTTTTGGTTTAGATGAACGCATTTTGAACCGTTTTTCAATCTTTCAGGCCCTCTGACTGGCGGCTCTCGCCATACATTAGTCACCCCGATCTCGCAATAAAATTTTGCTCGCATGCGTTTCCACTCAGTTCCAGTCAGGGGGCGACTTTTATCGATAGAGAAATATGGTCGCCCATTTGGATTTCCATATTGATTGGCATACCTAACCATTTTTTCAAATGCCTCAACGGGGGGATAGTACCACAAATGGTCTTTAGTGAGATATTTCCGAGAGGCTGCATTTTTCACGCCGCATGCTTCATCAGCTTTATATAGGGGTAGTCCTGTCCTATCCCATTCATATCGTAGCCACTCTTTCATGGACATTTCTCGTTTCCCGACCACAAATTTTGGCTCTTTTACATATTGAACACACACCTCAGTTACAACCGGGAACTTCCTAAGGCTCTTTGAATTAGCATTCCCTGCAATATGAGCTATTCCTTTATCCCAGATGTGGCAGTTAATATATCGCCATCCATGTTTAACGAGAACGGGATGAACATTGGCCCAACCTATCTCAGTATTCCAGAACCATAATGTTGTAAGAGGAGTGGCCTTGTTAGACCATGCACGGATATGTGGCTCATACCATTCAGGCAGTTCTTCAGGGTTACATGGATCACCAGGAAAGCTTCCTACGCCGTACGGGCCGTCTGAAATGATAACGACCGGAGATTCCCATTTTCTATAAAGTTTTAAGACATCACTGTGGTAGATTGTTACCCCATTTCGAGAAAAAGACTCTATACCATATAGCTCATTATCCATAATTTCTCGATTTGTGTTCGAATGTAGGATTATTTGTCTTTTTGTATTTTCTATAAAATCTTCGTCCGTATTTTTTCCTATTATACCATCCATTACCAGGTTCCCCATGGGCATATTATATTATTATTCTTTCTCTTTATCATTGCCCAAGAGCATGTGAAAAGTGAAACATTATTAATTTCTATAAGTTCGTCTATTTCCATACTCCTCCACACCTATTGGAAAATAAATTTATCCCCCCGATTTTGACTTTCTCTTCCGTTGCCGTTCCCTATCCCAATAAGGCGATTTACACTTTGGGTTTGGACAAACTTTGGGGTAGAGGGTAGGGTTCCTTGGGTACCATGAATGACCACATCTTTTACAGTTAAATTTTTTTGGTTTAAATTCATGACCACAATTTGGACATTTTACCATAATTCATCCTCTATCTTCAATCACTTGAATAATTAAATAATATCATCCTTTATGAGTATATAATCTTTTTGGTTTATATTATATTATAAATCGAGATTATAGATGTTTTAGAACGAAAAAAGACGAAATCCTATTTAATCATGATTTTCTAATTTTTACGCGGTAACAAGCTTTATATGCAAGAAAATACATGTAATTATAGGGACTAAAAATTGTTTTTTTAGAAGGGAGACATAAGCTGAGAAATGGATTACGGAGCTAAGGATATCGAGGTTTTGGAAGGGCTAGAGGCTGTCAGGAAACGCCCCAGCATGTATATTGGCAGCACGGGGCAGCGGGGGCTCCATCACCTGGTATACGAGGTCGTTGACAACAGCATCGACGAGGCGTTAGCGGGCTACTGCACCCATATCCAGGTCACCCTCCACAAGGACAACAGCGTGAGCATCGAGGACGACGGCAGAGGCATACCCGTGGACACCCATCCGAAATACGGCAAACCCGGGGTGGAGATAGCCATGACCATGCTCCACGCCGGGGGAAAGTTCGGCCGGAAGATCTACCGCATATCCGGGGGGCTCCACGGCGTGGGCGTGAGCGTCGTCAACGCCTTGTCCGAGTGGCTGGAGGTGGAGGTGAAGAGAGAGGGGAAAACCTTCTACCAGCGCTACGAATACGGCAAACCCGTCACCCCCCTTGAGGTGAAGGGCCCTGCCGCCTCAACGGGCACCAAGATAACCTTCAAGCCCGACAAGACCATCTTCGAGGGCATCGAGTTCAACGGGGAGGCCATATCCTCCAGGCTGAGGGAGCTGGCCTACCTCACAAAGGGCATAAAGATAACCTTCAGAGACGAGAGAACCGATACGGAGGAGGTGTATCACTACCCCGGGGGCATCACCGCCTTCGTGGAGTACCTCAACAGGAACAGGACCCCCCTCCACGACAAGATAATCTCCTTCGAGAAGAAGACGGACAGCATCCAGGTGGAGGTGGCGATGCAGTACCACGACGGCTTCGCCGAGAACGTCTACGCCTTCGCCAACAGCATAAACACCCAGGAAGGCGGGACCCACCTCATAGGCTTCAGGTCGGCCCTCACCAGGACCGTCAACGAGTACGGCAGGAGCAACGGCCTGCTCAAGAACGGGGAATCCCTCTCCGGGGAGGACGTGAGGGAGGGCCTCACCTGCATAATAAGCGTTAAGCTGCCAGAGCCCCAGTTCGAGGGACAGACTAAGACGAAGCTGGGGAACAGCGAGATAAAAGGGATAGTGGAGTCCCTCGTGGGGCGCGGGCTGGCAGAGTTCTTCGAGGAAAACCCCAAAGTCGCGAAAAGGATAATCGAGAAGGCGGTCATGGCCATGAGGGCCAGGGAGGCCGCCAGGAGGGCCAGGGAGCTCGTGAGGCGCAAGAGCGCCCTTGACGGGGCGTCTCTGCCCGGTAAGCTGGCCGACTGCTCGGAGCGCGACCCCGAGAAATGCGAGCTGTACATCGTGGAGGGGGACAGCGCGGGGGGGAGCGCCAAGCAGGGCCGAGACAGGCGCTACCAGGCCATTCTGCCCTTGAGGGGCAAGATATTGAACGTGGAGAAGGCCAGGATAGACAAGATCTTCGAGAACGAGGAGATCAGGGCGATAATCACGGCCATAGGCACCGGGGTTGAGCCCGACTTCAACATAGACAACCTGCGCTACCACAAGATAATCCTCATGGCAGACGCCGACGTGGACGGAGCCCACATCAGGACCCTGCTCCTGACCTTTTTCTACCGCAAGATGAGGGAGCTGGTGGAGAAGGGGCACATATACATCGCCCAGCCGCCTCTATACAGGGTTAAGAAGGGTAAGAAGGAGTACTACGCCTACAACGAGGAGGAGCTGGAGCAGATCTTCCAGCGGCTCAGCATCCAGAACCTCAGGTTCTACTCCGACGGCAGGGCGGTGGACAGGGAGACGGTTGAGAACCTCCTAAGAGACCTTAACCTCTACAGACACCTCCTCAGGAGGGCTGAGAGGGAGCTGGAGATCCCTAGGAAGCTCATCGAGGCGGTTCTGGAGGCTGAGGAGCTTACGCCGGAGAGCATAGCCGAGGCCATAGGGGACATGCCCGAGGTGGAGAACCTGAGGACGGAGGAGGGCGTGCTGAAGTTCACCTACGCTGGCGCGGACATGGACTCCAGAATATTCCTTTCCCAGGACTTCCGCAGGCTTAGAGAGATCTATCAAAAGACCAGGAGGGTTTTCCCCATGGTGGTTAAAAACAAGGCGGAGAAGGAGGTGGCAACCCCCTCGGAGCTCCTGGAGTACATGGCAATCCACGGGAAGAAAGGAGCAACCGTTCAGCGCTACAAGGGCCTGGGGGAGATGAATCCCAGGCAGCTCTGGGAGACCACCATGAACCCGGAGACCAGGACGGTTCTTAACGTTACCGTGGAGGACGCCATGAGGGCGGACGAGATCTTCACGGTTTTGATGGGGGACAAGGTTGAGCCCCGCAGGGAATTCATAGCAAAGCACGCTAAGGAAGTGAGGGTGCTGGATATTTAGGAGAATGCCTGGAGGCTGAGACAGGACCATGGCCGGGGAGATCGTTATCCCTGTTAACATAGAGGAGGAGATGAGGCGTAGCTACATAGACTACGCCATGAGCGTTATCGTGGGCCGGGCCCTACCGGACGCCAGGGACGGCCTTAAGCCGGTCCACAGGCGCATCCTCTACGCCATGCACGAGCTGGGCACAACCCATAACAAGCCCTATAAAAAATCCGCCAGAATCGTGGGGGAGGTCCTGGGTAAGTACCATCCCCACGGCGACGCCGCGGTCTACGACGCCCTGGTTAGGATGACCCAGGACTTCTCCATGCGCTACCCCCTAATCGACGGCCAGGGCAACTTCGGCAGCGTTGACGGCGACGCCCCCGCTGCCATGCGGTACACGGAGGTCAGGCTGGCGAGGATGGCGGAGGAGCTCCTGGAGGACATCGACAAGGAAACCGTTGACTTCATGCCCAACTTCGACGACTCCCTGGAGGAGCCCGTGGTCCTCCCCGGCAAGCTCCCAAATCTCCTGCTCAACGGCTCCGCCGGCATAGCCGTGGGCATGGCCACCAACATGCCCCCCCACAACCTCTGCGAGATCGTCGACGCGGTGACCGCGGTTATAGAAGACCCGGATATAGAGGTCAGGGAGCTCCTGGAGTACGTTGAGGGACCGGATTTCCCCACGGGGGGAATAATCTGCGGCAGGCAGGGCATCCTGCGTGCCTACCACACAGGCAGGGGGATCATCAGGATCAGGGGCAGGGTGTCGGTGGAGAAGGAGGACAACAGGGACAGGATAATCGTTTCAGAGCTCCCCTACCAGGTGAACAAGGCCAAGCTCCTTGAGGACATAGCCAGGCTCGTCAGGGAGAAGAAGATAGACGGGATATCGGATCTCAGGGATGAAAGCGACAGGGAGGGCATGAGGGTCGTCATAGAGCTAAAGACCAATGCCGTTCCAAAGGTGGTTCTTAACAGGTTATACAAGCACACCCAGCTTGAGACCGCCTTCGGGATCATAAACCTGGCCCTGGTGAATGGGGAGCCCAGGGTGCTGACCCTTAAGGGCCTCATCCAGGAGTTCATCAACCACAGGAAAGAGGTGGTCAGGCGCAGAACCAGGTACGAGCTCGGGAAGGCCGAGAAGAGGGCTCACATCCTGGAGGGGCTCATGCTCGCCCTTGCGAATATAGACAGGGTCATTAAGATAATCAGGGCATCGAAGACCGCGGAGGACGCCAGGAAGGCCCTCCTCGGTGCCTTCACCCTCTCAGAGGTCCAGGCCAAGGCCATCCTGGATATGAGGCTTCAGCAGCTCGCCG
>JALUUU010000179.1 GCA_027021185.1 archaeon
ATCCGCGGATGAGAACCCCATGCTCCCGTTAACCAGTGCCCGTACCCCGATTCCCTGCATCCTGGAGTAGTCAGACACCTCTAATACGCCGTTTTTCATTAAGAAAGAGCTGCTCTCAACCTTCTCGAGACGGGCCTCGGCGTATGAGGCGCCTTTTTTTATGGCGTGCTCTACCACTGACTCGGCTAGATCTGGGTCCATGGGATTGAGTTTATGGTGGCCCTTTATTAAAATAGCTACCCAGGCCCCCACATTAGAAAAAGCCTATCCTCGTTAAGAAACCCTTTATTGATTAGCCGATGATGACTGATGGGCGACCTGAAGAATGATGAGCCCTATGAGCTCTGAGGCGGTTATGTTTTCTTTATCCGGAGCCGGAAGACCCCTCCTCCAGAAGCTTCGTGAAGGATCCTGTAACCCTTGTAGTTCACGGCCATCTTCATGGTCTCATCAGCCTCGGGGTCGTCAAAGATAACCTCAAGGATTTCTCCGTATCGTATCTTTTTAAGAGCATTCATAATGCAGAGTTTCAGATATGTCCCGGAGTAACCCTGGATGTTGAGCTCATATCTGCGGAAACCTTTCTGAAGCAGATTCATATCACCCTCCCTCCCCTTATACGGGGAATTTTACCGTTGACAAAAAGTTTATTGAAGAACGAAATAGCGGTTAATGCCGTCCACTTTTTTCTTTGTAACGTATTTGTACAGCATGTTGTAGTAGATGAACATATTTATATTGCCTTCCTTGACCCTGTACCCCTCTTCTGCAAGTTTTCTGACAATTTCTCTCCCGCTGGCTCCTTCATTCTCCTGGATTACCCTAAGGATGGCTTTTATTTTATTTGCGGTGTTACCAAACTTCTTCATCTGTGCATCCTCCTTGTTTTTGATTTGAGGACTAGGTTCAGAGCCGCGCCGCATATTATGCTCACCACCCCAATGGCGAGAGTCCATTGCAGTTCAGACATCTCTGTCACCAGATAAATAGGTATAAATAGTTATATTTATAGGTTTTCCAGCAATAATCACATTAGAATACGAATTTAACGTTTTATTCGGGTTTTTTATGTTTATTAAAGTTTATCTACGTTTTTATTTGTACATCAACCATCGATGAGCCTTTATTTCTGTTGTGGTATAAAAAAAGCCGCAATTATATGTTTTAAATGTTTCCAAATGTTTCTTCGCATTTATTTAACCAAATCCCTCAGCCATATCTGATATTTACCCAATTTACCACCATAATTCCCAGCAGAGATTTTAATCAGTCCTTTCTGACATACAACACTATTTATACCAGTAAACATGGCTTTTTTCACGTTTTCGAGGCTTATTCCATTAATAACTATTTCAGGTATTGATTCTACCCCATCTGGGACCTTTGAGTCCCGTATGCGGCCTTTCAGAGAGGGACAGTACGGGTGGTTGGTGGTGGGCCCTATCTCGGGGTATTTTGTTTCAACTTTTGATCCAGCGGAGCACACATCGAAGGGCGTAATAACCCCCTCGACGCCCTTCACCGCTTTGAGGGCTGTTTCCGATATGCTTAGCGATGTCTCCAGGCTTTCGCAGAAAAACCAAAGGTTGCCCCCCATCACCCCTCTGGCATATCCTAGGAAGCGCTCTATGTAGAAGTCTCCCATCATTATCGGTATCCTTATAAGCTCCTTGTGGAAGCGTTTCTCCACAGTTTCGTAGCCATCGCCGCAGTGGCCTACCTTGTCCATGGTGTCTATCCTGTTCTCTGAGGAGAGGGCATTGTACACCCGCGTTGTGGGGACCACCAATACGCCCTGTCTGATGCGCCAGCCCAGCTCTTCCTCAAGGATTTTCCCTGCTTTTTTGCTATAATTCACCCAGAGCTGCACGAGAGCCCCTGGGAGCTTATCAGGGGTTTCCGATGCGGGAACCCACTTTTCCACTCCTCCCTCTGATTTGTTGAAGACCGTTGAAGGCAGGGCGGTAAAGCTGTTGGCCGCCTTCTTGAGGAGGTCTTTGTTTGCGGCTGTTATGAGGAGCCTTGCATATACCCCATCGAATGCTTCGCAATAGGTGTCCTCTATATCCGTCCCTCTGTATCTGAAGGTTTTCATTATTTTTGAATCGAGACACAAGCTTAAAAAGTTATTTCAACAAATCATATCCATGGATGTAGCCACGGTAGGCCACGCCAGCATAGACATTGTTAAATATGGGGGCCGGGAGAGGAAACAACTCGGCGGTGCTGCCATATACTCTGCCCTGGCGTCGAAAATTTTTTCAAAGACAGGCGTGGTCTCCAGGGTTGGAATGGATTTTCCCTGGGACTTCTACACCCTCCTTAAGGATGTTGGTGTATCCACCAGAGGCCTTAAAAAAACCAAGGGAAAAAGCACCACATTCACTATAGAATACGATGACGCGGGAAGGGCCAACTACACGTCTTATTCTATTAATGTAGGCGTCTACATAAGGCCTGATGATATCCCGCGGGATTATTTGAGGGCTAAGGCTTTTCATCTCGCCCCAATGGCCGCCACTAAACAGAAACACTTCATTGATTTTCTTAGGGACAACACTGATGCAATAATATCCATGAACACCCACATAGGCTACTTCCCCCGATATCGTAAGAAACTCGTCCAGCTCATTGAGCATGTAGATGTTTTCACCCTCAACGATGATGAGGCAAAGGCTCTGATGAGGGAAAGCACTCTCAGGAGATCCATCAACGCTTTTAAAAAGGTCCCCCATAATCAGATAATAATAACCACCGGACCGGGGTCGAGCGTGATCCTGGAAAACGGTGAGATAAGCATCTCTCATTCTCAGTATCAGCCCATGGTCGTGGATTTGACGGGGTGTGGCGATGCCTTCGCAGGGGCGTATATCTCCAGCTACATCAAAGAGAAGGACCCTCTTAAGGCCGCGAGCATTGCCAGTAGCGTTGCGAGCATTGCCGCATCCGACTGGAACTTCAAGGCTATCAAGACCCTTAGTTTCTCATCCCTGGAGCTCTTCCATGAGCACGTCCTAGCTAGGCAGCGCAAGCTAGGAAGGCGGCAACGCTCCATCGAGCATTTTCTCTAAAGGTTTTTATCTTTTGCAGTATAGTCTATAAACATGAAGAGGCTGCGGGCGAGGGTTTTCAGGGTGGAGGAGGGCAGACCCGAGGTCATACTTAACGTCGAGGACGCCAGAGATCTCGGGCTTCATCCAAGGGATAGGATAGCCATTAGTCTCGGAAAGAAACACATAGTCGCCCTCGTCAATGTCTCCGAAGACTTTGTTAAGAAAGGAGAGATAGGGGTCATGGAGGAGGTGCGTAAGAGCCTCGATGTGGCTGAGGGTGATGCTGTCAGGGTTACTCTGGCGCCCAGGCCGCGGTCGGTTGACTATATTAGGAAGAAAATGAGGGGGGAAACCTTGAGCGCCGACGAGTACGACGCCATAGTCAAGGATGTCGTGTCAAACGCTTTGAGCGAGGTGGAGCTCACGGCATTCGTCACTGCCCTGTATATTAATGAGATGACCATGGAAGAAACGGCGTATTTGACGAAGAGGATGGCCGAAAACGGGGAGATGCTTAATCTCAAGAAAAAGCCTGTTTTTGACAAACACAGCATCGGCGGCGTCCCCGGCAACAAGATAACCCTTCTCATCGTTCCCATAGTCGCCGCGGCGGGCTTAACCATCCCTAAAACCTCCTCCAGGGCGATAACCAGCGCATGCGGTACCGCCGATATAATGGAGGTCCTTGCGCCGGTTACCTTCTCGTCGGCGGAGATAGAGGAGATCGTTAACGAGGTCGACGGGATAATTGCGTGGGGGGGAGGAGTTAACCTGGCCCCGGCGGATGACGTGTTCATCCAGGTTGAGTATCCCCTGGCCATTGATCCTCATAACCTGGCTATATGCAGCGTCATGGCGAAGAAATACGCCGTGGGGGCTGACTACGTGGTCATAGACATCCCTATGGGGGAAGGCACCAAGGTGAAGACCATGGACGAGGCCAAGAGGTTCGCCAGGGACTTTGTGGAGCTGGGGGAGAGGATAGGGATAAACGTGGAGTGCGCTATAACCTATGGTGATAAGCCCATCGGCAGAGCCATAGGCCCGGCCCTTGAGGCCAGAGAGGCCCTTAGGGCCCTTGAGGGCTCCGGTCCCAGCAGCCTAATCGAGAAGTCCACCGATATCGCGGGGATCTTATTGGAGGCTGGAGGGGTTGCAAACAGGGGCTGGGGGAAGAAAGCCGCCCTCAGACTTCTTAAAAACGGCAAGGCATTGAAGAAGATGAGGGAGATAATAGGTGCCCAGGGAGGGGACCCAGAGGTTAGGTCTGATGATGTGGAAGTCGGCAGGCACAGAACATTGATCAGTTCCTCCAAGGAGGGCTATGTTACCCACATCCTTAACCGGTCTATCGTTCAAATCGCTAGAACGGCCGGCGCCCCTAAGGATAAGGGTGCAGGGATACTGCTCCACGTAACTAAGGGGAGAAAGGTTAAGGAGGGAGATCCCCTCTTCGAGATATACGCGGACTCCAAGTATAAGCTTGCCCAGGCCGAGAAGCTCGCCAGGCGTTCTTTCCCGGTGGTCTTGGAGGGGATGCTGCTGCGGAGGGTCCCTGATTACACAATCTTTGAGGGCTGATGCCTCATTTTAGTTTACCACCACCCCGCCTTATGCATCAGCAGCGCCCCCACTAACACGAGAACTCCTCCCACGAATCTCCTGAGTAATACTTCAGGGATGAACTTGGAGTATTTCGGACCTATGTATCCGCCGATGATAACCCCTAAGGCCCAGGAGATCTTGAAAGGAGTGGGATTCATCCCGGCGACCCAGGAGGAACTTGAGAAGCCCTTCGTCTACGGATGAGGGGTTCCCTCTTTTTTTCAGTGCAGTATATAAATAATCCAAGATTCTATCTCTATCCATGCATGTATTCCACCCCCTGGTTAAAGAGGGTGTCATCGAGTCTAGGCTCTACCAGGAGGTAATCGTGGGCAACGCCTCCCGGGAGAATACCCTGGTTGTGGCTCCCACGGCTCTCGGGAAGACGGTGATAGCTGTTCTTTTGGCAGCCCATCGCCTTGAGAAGTTCCCGCGTAGCAGGATTTTAATGATATCCACGACCCGTCCCTTAGTCAACCAGCATTCAGCAAGTTTCAAGCGTTTCCTGAAAATCCCCGAGGAGCAGATCTGTGTTTTCACGGGCTACACGCCTCCCCAGGAGAGAGAGGAGCTCTGGAAGACTTCGAGGGTTGTGTGTGCCACTCCCCAGGTGATAGAGAATGATCTCATCTCCGCCCGATATTCCCTGCAGGATGTGAGTCTCATCATATTCGACGAGGCCCATCGCAGCACGGGCGAGTATCCCTATACCTTCATAGCTAAGAGGTACATGAAAGAGGCTGAAAATCCCCTCATCCTAGGTTTAACTGCCTCTCCAGGCGGCGACGAGGACAAAATCGCCGAGGTGTGTGAGAGCCTGTTCATTAAAAACATTGAGGTGCGGACAGAGAAGGACCCCGACGTTAGGCCGTACATAAAAACCACCGAGGTTGAGTGGGTTAAAGTCGATCTTCCACCTGCTTTTGAGAAAATAAAGAGGCAGCTAGAGGATGCTCTGATAGAGAGGCTGAAGACCCTGAAAAATCTTGGTCTCATCAGATCCGCCGCCCCGGGGATTTCTAAGAAGGACCTTCTACGCCTTAGGGAGAAGCTTCAGCGTGGCTTGTCTGAGGGTGGGGCGCCGGAGATCTATGTAGGCCTGTCTAATGTGGCGGCCTGCATCAACCTGACCCATGCCCTGGAGCTCCTGGAAACCCAGGGATTAGGAACCCTTCAGAGATACTTTGAGAGGATGCAGAAAGGCACCTCTAAGGCCGTTAAAAATCTCCTAGGTGACCTCAGGGTTCTAAGGGCCATGAGGCTCACAGATGGCCTGGCCGAGGAGATGCATCATCCCAAGCTGGACAAGCTCATAGAAATCATCCAAAAGGCTCCAAAGAGTGGCAGGATAATGGTATTCACCCAGTATAGGGATTCTGCCCAGAAAATCGTGGAGGCCCTGGAAAAGCTGCCAGGTCGTAGAGCGGTGAGATTTGTTGGGCAGGCGTCTAAGGACAGTGACAAGGGTCTTAGTCAGCGGGAGCAGCTGGATATCCTTGAGAAGTTTCGCTCTGGAGAGTATAACGTTCTCGTCGCCACCAGCGTGGCCGAGGAGGGACTTGACATCCCGAAGGTGGATCTTGTAGTTTTCTACGAGCCGATTCCCAGCGAGATCCGGTCTATTCAGCGGCGCGGCAGGACAGGTAGAAGCAGAGCCGGTAAGGTGGTGGTGCTCATGACAAAGAACACCCGGGACGAAGGCTTCTACTGGAGCAGTTTTCACAGGGAGAGGAGGATGAGGGAGATCCTTCACAGGATCAGAGACAAGTACTACAGGCCCTCTCCTGAGAGGCAGAAGCAGCTCATGGATTTCTTCGAGGCAGAGCACTCCATCATCGTGGACTCTAGGGAGCTTGCCTCGAGGGTGGCGAAGGAGCTCCTCGATCACGGCATAGTATCAAAGCCGAAGATCCTTGATGTCGGCGACTACGTGCTGAGTGATCGCCTGGCGGTGGAGCGAAAAACCGCGGAGGACTTTCTGCAGTCCATCATTGATAAGCGGCTTCTGAGACAGGTTCTGCGCCTAAAACAGAGCTACGAGAAGCCTGTGATAATCCTGGAGGGGGAAGGCATCTATTCTAAGAGGAGCATTCATCCCAACGCCGTCAGGGGGGCACTGGCCAGCATAGTGGTGGATTTCGGGGTCCCTATCGTCTTCAGCCGTGACGAAAAAGAGACGGCGGCTCTTATTGCAGCCATGCTCAGGAGGGAGAAGGCTGAGGGCAGGGAGGATGCTCAGATAAGAGGGGATAAACGGGTGCTAACCCTTCGAGAGCAGCAAGAGAGCGTAATAGCCGGTCTTCCAGGGGTTAACATAACCCTGGCCAGGAGGCTGCTAGAAGAGTTCAGGTCGGTGGAGAGGGTTTTCAGGGCCAAAGAGGAGGAGTTAACCAGGGTGCAGGGAATAGGTGAGAAGAAGGCAAAGGAGATAAGAAGAGTTATAACAGCTTTATACGGGGATCAGGGGAGTGTTTAAGAAAATTAGCCGTCTCTTGAGGCCTGCGAAAAAACGCACTTTCGGCTCTCTTCAGATTGAGGCCACCTCAGAGTGCTTCCTCAGATGCACCATGTGCCCCAGGACCGCGCATCTTGAAAAATGGCATTCAAGGGCCATGGATTTCTCAACTTTTAAGAGGATTAGCGAGTACTTCCCCCTGGCCGAGCATGTCCATCTTCAGGGATGGGGGGAGCCCCTTCTCCATGGACGCATCTTTGAGATGATAGAAATAGCTAAGGCGGCTGGCTGCAGCGTGGGATTCACCACCAACGGCATGCTTCTCAGAGAACCTGTTTCTAGAAAAATAGTGTCCATGGGGGTTGACATCCTCGGTGTATCGATTGCGGGCGCATCATCGAGGGTTCATGGAAGCGTGAGGGTGAACTCCAGATTCGACACGTTGATAGGGAACATAGCCGCCCTTGGAAGGATTAAGGAGGAGACGGGCTCAAGGACGCCAAAGATCGTACTATCGTTCCTGATGACCAAGACCAACATCCACGAGCTCCCAGAGGCTGTTAAGCTGGCTCATAGTCTGGGGGTGGATGAACTCGTGGCGACAAATCTGGACTATCCGTCCACAGAGCTCCACGAGGAGCTTAAGGTCTTCTCATGCGATGCTGTTAACGAGGAATATGCGGCGTTTATAAAAAAAGCAGAGGCCCTGGCAGAAGCCCTAGATCTAAGCTTTAGATCATACCCCCTGAAAACAGAGGAAGTAATAATGTGCGAGCTTAATCCGGTGAGCTACGTCTACGTAT
>JALUUU010000180.1 GCA_027021185.1 archaeon
CGAGCCCTCTGCAGTCTCTTCCCCATCCCCATGCTTCTGTTCCGCCTGGATTGGTGAGCTTTATAACCAGGCCCTTCGTGGATTTTAGAAGCCACGCAGCGTAGGCCGCCGCTTTCTCTATATGCCCCTCTTTAATGTACTTCATGAGGAACCAGTTGCCGTCGCACAGGGTATAAGCGGCCTTGTCCACCATTGGAATGTCATGGAGCTCTTCGTGGGTATGCCTGGCTATGAGGGGCGGCATCGCCGGGGTGAAAACCGTTGTGTAGCCCATTTTTGAGTAGAGATAGCCCGTTAGAAATGTGGAAGGCGTTGAAAATCCGCTTCCAGAACGCGTCAGTGCTGTTTTCTTAACAACGAACTTGACGTGATCCTCTGGCCTAAAACTCCTTCCTACGTTTACTTTCCCTCCAGCAACATGGGAGTGTATCTCTACGCCTCCCGGGAACACTATCTTGCCTGATACATCGATTACTTTGGCGCCTCTTTCACTCAGCTTATCAACTATAACACCATCCTTGATGAGGATGTCCCCTTTATCCCCCTTTACCCCGTTTATGGGGTCGTAAATATAACCATTTTTAAGTATTAACCCTGTCATCTTCTCAAATACCTCTGTCTAATAAGCTCTGCAGCGCTTAAGACCTTCTCATCCGGAGCAGGTTCGATAGTGGCTTTCATGCCTTTAAAGGAGGGCATTCCCGTAGACGATGTATCCGGGTTTACCACCGCATTCGCCCACGGTCCCAGGGGCATGAACGCGATTCCTGGGTGAGGCTCCTGGGTCGATTTCACCGCCTTTACAAGAACCTCTCCAGATTCCGTGGACACTTTTACTGTCTCCCCTTCCCTGACTCCAAGTTTTTTCATATCGTCCGGGTCGAGTTCGCACAAGGCTGCGGAGACTGTGTAAGCATCGTATTTCTTGCCCGTCTCCATAGCCTCTCCTTGAGCAATGCTCCTGCATGTTATTAAGGTAACCTCCAGGGACATACGATGGTGGAGCCAAAATTAACATGATTAAATGTAAAAAATATGGACGCGCCGGGATTTGAACCCGGGTTTTAGGGTCCGAAGCCCTACAGCCTATCCGCTAGCTGACGCGTCCAAGGTTGTTGTCGTTAAAGAATAAACCTAATTTAGGGTAAAGGGAGACTCCCCCACCAACTTCTGCCACTGTTTTTTACCTCCTACAAAGTCTCCCTTTGCCCGATAAATTAATGTAGAGGCATACATAAGCCTTTCGATTTGATTCTGGAGGTAAATCATGGAACTCAGACGGACAACTAGAGGGGAGTACTACATAGTCCTCCCCCGGGACCTCATCAGGGTTGTTAAATGGCGGGAAGGCGATAAAATTGAGGCCATCCCTGGCTCAGAGGCCGAGGCGAAAAATGAAGATATCATCTTAAGGAGGAAATAAACTCCTGGATATCATTCTTTCTAGGCAGGGCTGTCCTAGCCCCTACGGCCTCCACGCAGAGAGATGCTAGTTTGTTGCCCAGCTTACCGCAGCTCCTAAGATCAAAGTTTTTTAACATCCCAAAGATGAATCCTGCTGCAAATGCGTCTCCCGCCCCAGTTGTATCGACGGCTCTAGCGGGATATCCAGGTATCTCTTCTCCACCCCTTTGAGTAGACACATAACATCCCTCCTTCCCCAAGGTCACAGAAACTATTTCTACACCCAAGTTCAAAAGCTCTTCAACACCATCTGGATGTTCCTTGCCAGTGAGGAGATACAGCTCCTCCCTGTTTAAAAACACGATATGACTTTTTTGGAGTATGTCCCGTATAGCATTGATCCCTCTTCTAGCATAAAGCATCCCCGGGGAGAAAGTTATATTTGCTCTAAGTCCGCCGAGGAGGCTTCTCTGAGACTCCAGAGATGTATCGCCGACGAAGGAGGATAGATGAACATATTTCGCCTTTCCGGCATAATTCCGTTTTTGGTCATTGATGACAAGTTCGTTGTTGACCCCGGGATATGCATAGAGAACCCGTTCCCCCTCCATGTCAACTAACCCGATTATCTCCCCAGTATCACCATTAACATGGGATATACCCCCTATATCAACACCTTCTCCGCGGAGTTCCGATAGGATTAAGTCGCCCTCTATATCTTTACCCACCATCCCAATAAAACCTGTTTCAAGACCTAATCTGGCGAGGCCTACGATTGTATTGGCGGCCGATCCCCCTCCTCCACAAAACCGGGAGTTTACCATTACCTCCTCCCCCGGCTTAGCGACCCTTGGAACCCTGTAAAGCCGGTCAAAGTTTAGGGCGCCTACGCCCACCACATCCAAGGCGTTAACCCCCGCTCTGCCTCTTTTCGAGTTCGGTCAGGACTTCTTTCAGAGCCTCAAGCTCTTCCCCGTATCCAGACCAGTTGCCCTGTTTGAGATACTCCTGGGCCTTATCGTAGTGCTCTACAGCCTCCTCAATGAGCTGCGATATGGTTTTTTCTTTCCTCTCGATCTCGGGGGGCTTCTCCACTACCACCTCTCCGAAGATGACAGCCAACGAGTCCTCAAGGGTTTCCTGCATGGTCAATCTGTCCCCGAAGGCCACTATAACACGTTTAAGCTCAGGCAGAGCCCCGGGCTGCTCCGCCCTCAGGTATATGGGCTCGATGTATAGAAGAGAGTCCTCTATAGGAATGGCCAGCAGGTTGCCTCTTATAACCCTGGTGCCGACCTGGCTCCATAGGGTGAATAGCTGGCTTATCTCAGGATCCTGATCTATCCTCGCCTCTATCTGCATGGGACCGTAGATGAGCTTTTCTTTGGGGAACGTGTAAACAATCTTCTCCCCATATCTGGGCATGTCGCTTCTGGCTGCCATCCATGCTATCATGTTATCTTTTCCCCTTGGGGTGAAGGGGAGAAGGAGGATGAATTCTTCTTTTTCTTCATTGGGGAGCTTAGTGATTAGGTAATAGGGATCCATTGTAATCCGGTTGCCCTCATAAAGCTCTGTTGGAACCTCCCACACGTCCTCTTTGTTGTAGAACACCCTGGGATCCCTCATGTGGTACACGGCGTACTTAGAGGCTTGTACGGTGAAGAGGTCCTCTGGATAACGGATGTGTTTTTTAAGATCCGGGGGCATCTCCGAGAAGGATTTGAACAGGGAGGGGAATACCTTCATGTACGTCTTTATCAAGGGATCCTCCTCATCCGTGACGTAGAAGTCTATGGTTCCGTCATAGGCGTCTGTCACAACTTTCACGGAGTTTCTGATGTAGTTTATATTCTCAAAAGGCTCTGAATAGGGATACCTATCAGACACGGTGTAGGCATCGTGCATCCAGAAAAGCCTGCCTTCGGAGAGGACTATATACGGGTCCCTGTCGTACCTGAGAAAAGGAGCGATACTTCCAGCTCGCTCCCTGATCTCTCTCTTTATCAATATTCTGCTTTCGGGAGTTATGGATTCGCTGACAAAGAGCTTGATGGTGCCGTACTGCAAGGCCATGGCGGCTTTGCGGAATACCGAGTTTAGGCTGATTCCTGCCTTGCCTTCATAGGTGGTGTATACGTTTTCCTCTCCTTTCGGATAATCGAATTCATTGGTTGTGGTCTTTACTACAACAAAGGTATCAGTGAGCTCTCCGTAGTATATCTCCGGCCTTTTTATCTCAAAAATCTCTGACTTCGGCGGTATGTCTTTAATATAGAGCACGGGTAGTCCTTCGCTGGAGACAAACCTAACGGGGCTCATAGCAAGGCCGTATCCATGGGTGTAGAAGAGATGGATGTTCACCCATGTCTTGGACTTATCGTCCAGGGCGGCAAACTTGAATTCCCTGGCCCCAACCATCACCTGTCTGTAGTCACCGTCAATTTCGTATCTGTCTATGTCTACATCGTTGAATTCGTAGTAAGTTCTTATGAGCTGAAGCTGCCTATAGGTTCTCAGGAGAGGTTTCCAGTCCCACAGGCGTATGTTATCAATGGTTAGATTGTTCCGCTTAATGTCTTCGATGGTAAGGTCGTACTCAGCCGGAAATTCGACTTCTTTAACCTCCTCCAGGTCATAGGCTTTCAGGGTATATTCAATGTTATACTCTATGTACTGCTTCTCCATGTTGAACTCGTCCGGCTCAACTTTGTATTGCTGGACCAATCCCACCAAAACGTTTCCCACCATGCCCACGACTACGATTAGAGCTATTCCCACAGCTGGCAGCCTGAGATCCTGTTTTTTAACGCTGAAGAACAAAAGACCCGAGGCCACGAGGGCGACAACGGCGAGAACTGTCAGAAGGGGAAGCTGCACCTTTATATCCGCATATCCTGCTCCGTGAACAACCCCTTTTGTTGAGTAAAGAATAGAATACCTGTCCAGCAGGTAACCCACGGACAGTATCGCCAGCAAAACCCCCACCATAAAAGCTAAATGGGCTATGGCCTCCTTCGAGAGTTTAGGAAACTCGATAGTGAACTGGCCGGTGAACTCCTCGAATTCAGGCTCTCTCTTGACAAGCGGCTTCCCATAGAGCAGGTATATGACGCCGCTGATTATGGTCACCGCCACCAGCCCATAGAACACGACGCCCCATATGAACTTGTAGAAAGGCAAGGTAAAGAAGTAAAAGGATATGTCCTTCATGAACACAGGGTCGTCGATGCCGAAGGGGGTGGAATTTAGAAATAGGAGAGTGAGCTCCCAGCCTGCGCTCACCGCGTAGCCAAGGAGCAAGGCGAATAAGAGGATGAGAGCTAGAGTGATAGTACTCAGGGACCTCTCTTCCCCAAGGGTGTTCCTGAAGGCGACCTTAATGTTATAAGCTGTAACCGCGAAGAAAAAAGCGGTCCCTATGACCGCCATGGCTATTTTTGTCTTTAAAATAGTTAAGAAGACGCCGAGATAGCCTACTTCCTGAAACCACAGATAGTCAACATAAACGCCTGCCAATGCCGGCAGGAACATAACTATCGCAACAGCTGCTCCTATAAGGATGTACGTCATCCGCGGCATAGAGGGGATGGTTGGTTGAGGCATAGATGTTATTCCCTTAGCAGAGTATTTAAACCTTCAGGCAAGCATGTGTTTAGCACACCCGTCTGATAATCTCGTCGTAAGGATTTAAACCTTGCTGTCTCCATGTGGCTAAGCAACTCATAACGGTTTCATGAATCCCCGTACCCTCCTCGTACCGGAGGGTGCCAATAATCTTCCGTATCACCACATGCTCCCAAAGGGCATGTACCGCCCCGTTGATAGTCGGCTCCACCCCTGCGTGGAGCACGAAGATGAGCAGGCGCTTCAACGCGGTCTTCACCTTGACTACAAACCTAGCCACCCGTCTGGCGGCATACTCCTCCCCCAGCCAGCATCTCAGAGCTGCCAGGGCGTTTCGGTGCAGCCTCGCCCTCTCCCCGGGAGGCGGGTCCTTGGCCATGTCAGAAACCAGCCTCGCATACAGGGCAGTGCAGGGCCTTGCAGAATGCCTCGGCCTCCGGCTCTCTTTCAGCAACGAACCCTGCCTCCCGTAGTATATGGGCCCAGCACCGCTGAATATTCGAGCTGTAGTTGCTGTAGCTCCTGTGGCTGTCGCAGACGATGACGCCTCCGTAATTCTTCCCCGGAACCTCCCGCAGCACCTTCTTCCTCCCTGCTATGCCTCATCACCACGAGGGCGTCAGCCTCATTCGTGAAGACCCAGATCCAGTACTTCGCTCCGTTAACCCTTATGCCTGCCTCATCAATGTAGACCACCTCCACCTGCCGGATGCGTTTCTTGATCTCCCCGTATCCATCCTTCAGGGCATGGCTCACCCGCCTTGTAACCTCCAAGACGGTGGCGGGTGCGACCTCCAGGCCGAACCCCCTCTTAAGGGCTCTGCACACTTTCCTGTGGGGCAGGCGGTCATCGAACTTCAAGATGGTGACCTGGGCAAGAGCCCTTGGGTCGAGCCTTCCCCTGGTGGGGCACTCTGGATGCCTTGCTATCAAATGCTCCCCGCAGACACGGCAGTCATGATGTGCCTGGCGGAAGTCGGTTACGGTGACCGCCCAAGGCAGGGGTATCTTCCTCGATGATCCTGTACTCGACTTTCACCGGCTCGCCCCAACGGGGAATGGCACTATGGACATGCCATTTCCGTCACGTCAACCATTCTTTCAGGCATAGGTGTCGGTCTGGTCGTGCCTTTATGCCCCTTGAGTCTGCCCGGAGAGCTGGGTTTAGGCTTTACCTGTTTCTTCTTCCGCAGACTAGGTGGTGTGTGAAGGTTCTCATATTACGCTAGTCTGGCCTCAAGTTCTGCGTTACGTTTCTCCAGCTCTGCTATCCGCTCCAATAACTCCTGGACAAGCTGCTGGAGATGACAGGCGGCGCAGGCCTGGCTTGCTGGGACAGAAACAGCTGCCATGAAAGGCGGCGCGCCCCCGGCACTTATATAGGGGTTAGCCGAGGGCACGGGAAAACTGTTAATAAGCTAAACACGTACTCAGGCAATGTTCATCGCCTCTTTTATCCCCGTTACCACGAACTGCACAGCTATCGCCGAGAGCAGGAGACCCATGACCCTGACCACAACTCTGGTGCCCACGTATCCTAGAGCTCTAAATATGCCTGACGACCTGGTAAGGATGAAATATGCAAGGAGAAACACTAGGAGAATGCTCCCTATTACCGTAAGCTCCTCTCCCGTTTCGGTGGCTGTGTTGTATAGAACTATCCCCGTGGTTATAGCGCCTGGTCCGGTGAGGAGGGGCACTGCTAAGGGAGTTGCAGCCACATCGTCTCTTGCTTTGGCCTCATCCTCTTCTTCCTTGGAGCTTGTGGTTTTACTCCGCCTCCCGAAGAGCATTTCCACGGCTATGATGAACAATAAGATACCGCCAGCTATCTTGAATGAATACATCTCTATCCCCAGGTATTCGAAGATAAACCTGCCAGAGAAGGTGAATATCAGCAACACAATCGCAGCAGTTATAACTGCTTTTCTTATTATATACCTCCTTGACTCCGGTCTGAAACCCTCCAATATGGACAGGAAAACGGGGACATTGGCTATCGGGTCAACAACTATGAACATGACAGTGAATGAATAAATAGCAAAAGCAATGTCCATCAACTGTTCCCCCTGTGCATAACGAGGAGGTAATACGCCCCGATACCTAGAACTACTAACATGATAGTAGTACCATATCCTGCGGGATCAGTGATATACTTGTGGGCCTTTTGGACCAGCATCTCAGTCTTGTCCGCGTTGTTCAGGTAGTACGGCTGAAGGATCTTAGCTTCAAGATAGAACCGTAAAAATGCCCCGAGACCTGTGAAGAAAGAGAAATGAGCAACGCTGTAGCGCATCCCCCCCGCTATTATAGAAACCGGCTTACTGGGAAAGAAGGGTATCATCCTGGCGAGAAATAGCGCCCAGCTTCCGTATTTGTAGAAGAATCTTTTTCCTTTCTCCTCCTCTTTTGGGCTGAGCTTTATGAAATGCGAGCCGGCGTAGCCCAGGAGATAGTCTATTAAGGCCCCTATCACCGTGAACACGAGGCCGATGGCGCCTATCGCTATTGGGGTTAGGGGGATGGACAGGCCGTATATTATTGAAATCTCCAAGGGAACTATACCAAAAGCTGTGTCGAGGACGATGAGGAGAATAAGGAACAGGACCGGATTGTCCGGCAACAGTATCATAAAATTTCACTACATACATCCACCTTAAATTACTTTTCTCTATCCAACATTTCATAAAAAGAAAAAAGGAAAAGGGCTACTCAATCTTGATGCTTTTGCCCTTTTCCTTTACCTCTGCCTTAGGCAAGACGACTTCTAATACACCGTTTTTGTATGTCGCCTTAGCCTTGTCAGGCTTTACCTTGGCGGGCAGCGTATAGGAGCGGTAGTACCTGCCGAAGCTACGCTCTTTTCTGTAGTATCCCTTCTCCTCAATTTTCTTCTCTTCTTTGGTTTCTGCAGAGATTTCTATGGTGTCCTCTGTGGCATTGATTTTGATGTCTTTTTTCTCCACTCCAGGGAGCTCCGCCGTTACTATAACGCTGTCTTTTGTTTCCATTATATCCGTGAATGGCTCTCTGATTGCCTCTTCCATGGGCTGCGGACGCCATCCCGGTCTCGGAAGACCTCTACGGGGCCCTCTCCCCCACAGTTCACGAAGAAGGCGATTCATTCGTCGCTCAATATCTCTCATCTCCTCCATAGGATCCCACCACATAGAAACTCACCCCCAATGTTATATTAATTCCCAGGAATCATAAAATTTTCGGTATGGACCTTAAAAAACTGGCCCAGCTACAGGTTCAAATGGCAAAAAAAGTAGTTTTAAGGGACGGCTTTTCGAAACTCGAAAAAATAGCAGGAGTTGATATAGCATACAAAAAGAACAAAGCCTTTGCAGCGGCGGTCGTCCTCGACTTCAGAGAAATGTCCCTCTTGGAGGTTAGGATTAGGGTAATGAACGTATCTTTCCCATACATACCAGGGTTTCTCTCATTCAGAGAAGCTGAACCCATGAAGTCAGCTATCTTGTCTCTTACTCAGGATTATGATGTCCTGCTGGTTAACGGTCATGGAATAGCTCATCCCCGGGGACTGGGGATAGCATCGCATATAGGGGTTGAGCTGGGAGTTCCATCAGTGGGGGTGGCAAAAGGCCTTCTCTGTGGAGAGGTGAAGGAGGATTCGGAGAAGGAGGCTGTGCCCGTGTTTTTCGAGGATGAAGTAGTGGGATATAGGATTATCCCCGGGAGAAAAAGGCGCCCCATATACGTGAGCCCAGGGAATCTTGTTTCCTTGAAATCGTCCCTTGAGATCGTTAAGGCATGTCTGAGGAGACATTCGCTGCCGGAGCCGCTGTACGAGGCTCACCGCGCCGCAGCTGAGGCTAAGAGAAAATGCGCTACCTAACGAAAAGTCTTCTGAGAATTCCTGGGGAGGGGATTCTGGTTTCCCTCGGCTCTTTAACAACCTCGACACTGGCTCCTCCGTGGCGAGATTTCTTAACTCTTATGTCCACGAATATAGGCTGCTCAACCACATCCCCAACTACTAAGGCGACTCCTGGCTGGAGCTGCATTATCTCCTCCTCCAGGTCAGAGGTGAAGCCTTCTATGCTCTGGCTTATGGCACGCATGTCATTAGGGTTAGTTACTTTTAGGATTATCTGAGTGTTGCACTGGCTCAGGACGCTTTTATCCACTCTGGCGGGGCGCTGAGAAACAATGCAAAGCCCCATACCGAACTTTCTCCCCTCGCTGGCAATAGTCCTGATAACCCCCAGGGCGGCGCTCTTGCCGAATCCCCGCTCCGGAGCGAAATTATGCGCCTCCTCTATGAGGAAGAACAATGGCGGCACGCGTCCCCTTTTTCTGTCGTTGAAAACCTCCTCGGCGATTCGTGTGACCACTATCTCCTGGATGTCCGGCCTAACACCCCTGAGGTTAATGATGGAAACAACACCCCTCTTCACCAGATCCCTGGGGTGAACCGGGCTGCCCTCGAAGACCCTGCTCTCCCTCAGCATCTCCAAGCTCGTCAGGAGGTTCCACTTAGCCCTGCTCTTGTGCTCCTGTATTATGCGGATTATATCGTCCAAAGTGTACTTTCCGTGGCTCTTGGCTATTTGAAGGGCCTCGAAGAGCACCCCTTTCTGGGACTCCGGTATTTTGGTGGGCAGCATCTCCAGGAACCCCGCTATACTGAGCCTCGATATATCCAGGGCCAGTTTCCTGTCAGCCTGAGGGTTCAGACTCAGATTGGGGGTATACTCAACTATGTTATCGTATCCTTTAGCCGAAACCCCGTATCTCGACATAAGCCCGATTTCTTTGGGATTTGAGTTTGGGTTTCTGAGAGCCGCGTACTCTCCATGAGGATCGATTATTACAACTGGGACTTTTTTCTCTATGAGCTCCTCCACGAGCACGCCCACGGTGTAGGACTTGCCGGCTCCCGTCTTAGCCAATATGCACAGATGCTTCTGAATAAGCTTGTTAACGTTTAGGTATACGGGGACCCGCTCTGCGTGGCCCTCCAAGAGGCCCAGGTATATGCCAGACCTTATCCCCAAGTTAAGGGATCTCTTGATCAGGGCGCTGTCGGCCTCGTAGACTTTTTCCCCAGGCCGAAAGGGTATTTTCGGGCTTTTCAACAAGCCTTTCTCGTCCACGTATCCTATGACCTCCGCCTTTGCCACAACCCGTTCCCCGCCTCCTTCTTTTGGCTGACCTCCCGTGATGACGTTGAGGGAATACATCTCGTTGTACCGCTTAATAGAGCCCACCTGAGCCAAAACCCATCCATAGCTGTCGTGGTTGACCTTTACGTAGGCGCCTTTCTGCAGCTTAGACCCCCGGGTAACGATGAAGTTAAAGTCCCGGTATCCTACTTCCCCAAAAATCATGCCAACGATCCTGGCCATGGCAAGTTAACCCTCCCCGGCCTTGCATAATAAATCTTCCCCTCATAGGAAAATTTTTCCAGGATTAAGAACGTTATTCGGATCTAAGGCCCTCTTAATCTTCTTCATAACCTCTATCCCTTCCTTACCTACCTCTTTCTCCAGGAATCTCGCCTTAGCCACCCCTATCCCATGCTCCCCTGAGAGAGTGCCTCCCAGCTTCAGGGCCGCGGAGAAGATCTCCTCCATGGCCTCCTCCATACGTTTTTTTTCTCCAGGGTCCCGGATGTCCAGTAATATTGTGGGGTGAAGATTTCCGTCCCCCGCATGGCCGAATATTCCTATGATAACCCCGTGTTTCTGGGCTATTCTTTTTATCTCCGCCACCATATCAGGGACCCTGCTCCTCGGGACGGTGGCGTCCTCAAGGAGAGTCGTCGGCCTGATCCTAGAAAGAGCCGGCAGAGCCGCTCTCCGGGCCTTCCACAGACGCTCTCTCTCAACTCTGCTCTCAGCAAACCTTACCGACCCCCCTGCTTTCTCACAGATCTTGATTATCTTCTCCGCTTCTTCTTTGGCAGCCACAGGATGGCCGTCTGTTTCTATGAGCAGCACGGCATCTGCGTCCCGCGGCATTCCTGCCTTTATATAGTCCTCCACCGCATTAATCGTGACCCTATCGATGAACTCTAGGGCAGCCGGAAGTATTCCCGCTGCGATGATTTCTGCTACAGCCCTCGCCGATGACTCAAGATCGCCAAAGGATGCCAGAAGGGTGTATCTGGCCTCCGGCTGGGGGAGCAACTTGAGCTTAATCTTTGTAACTATCCCCAGGGTCCCCTCTGATCCTATGAAAAGGCTGTTTAGGTTATATCCTGAGACACTCTTCACCGTGGAAGCCCCAGTGGTGATAATATCCCCCGTGGGCAACACAACCTCCAGGCTTAGGACATAATCACCCGTGACACCGTATTTTAATGCGTGGGGGCCTCCGGCGTTCGTGGCGACATTGCCCCCTAGGGTGGATACCCTGTAACTCCCCGGGTCTGGAGGATAAAACAATCCCTCTTTTTCTACTTCGACGCACAGCTTTCTGGTCACAACTCCCGGCTCCACCGTTGCTGTTAGGTCGTTTTTGTCTATCTCCAGTATCTTGTTCATTCTGTGAGTTGTTAGGACTACTCCGCCTTTTACTGCTACACTGCCTCCGCTGAGCCCTGTTCCCGCTCCCCTGGGCACCACGGGAAAGCCTTCTTTATTTGAAAGCTTCAGAATCATAGAAACCTCCTCAGAGGAGCCGGGCTCTACAACTGCCTCGGGCAGTCCCTCGATTAGTTGGGCATCGTATGAGTAACAGATGAGGTCCTCTTTAGATGTCAGAACATGGCCTCTCCCTACGATGGACCCCAGTTTTTCTAGGACTTCTTCCCTCATCTGATCCCTCTGCTGAAGAGTTCGGCTAGGTGTATGACCTCTGTTTTCTGTCGTCCTCTCCGTATACCTTCCTGCAGGTAATACTTGCATCCCGGACAAGAGGTCACAACAGCATCTGCCTTTGATGCCATAATATCCTTCACTCTGCCGTCGTTTATAGTTTGGGAGAAACTGGGATGCTCAAAGCTGAATAGCCCCCCGAAGCCGCAGCATCTCTGCTCCATCTCCACCAGCTTTATCCCATGGATAGCCTTAATGAGGCTCCTGGACTCTTTAGCCAGGCCTAGGCCATGGAGGGCATGACACGGATCGTGGAAAGCGACTCTCATGTTGAGAGAGCCTAAACTATCCCCCAGCTTGGACGCATCGAGAAATTCGGCGAAGTCATATGTCCTGCGACCAACATCTAGGGCTTTCTCCCTGAGTTTTCCTCTGAAGAACTCTGGATATTCTTTTAGACCTACAGCACATGTGGGACAAGCAGTCACCACAATCCTGTTTTTCTTAATCTTCCTGAGGTTTTTTTCAGCCAGCTTCTTCGCCCTGTCATGCAGCCCGGCGTAATGAGCAGGAATACCGCAGCAGGCCTCTTTGATTCTCTCCACCCTGTAGCCTGCTTTCTCCAGGACCGTTTCAACCGCATCCCCTATCTCTGGGGTTATGTTATTAATCATGCATCCCGCGTAAAAAATAACTCTAGCTCTTTCGGGTGGTACCGCATCTCTTGACGGGATTTGTATAGAGACTCTCCGTGGAAGGATTCCCAGAACTCTAGCCCCTGATGCGGCTGTTGAAAAAATCCTGGGATGCTCAAGGCCCCAGAGGACGGCTCTTTTTTTAAAGGGGATTCCTCGCCTATCGGCAAGGTCCTTACGGGCGGCGGCAATGACCTTGTCCACCCTCACCCCTGAGGGACATGCCGTACAGCAGGCCTTGCAGAGCAGACAAATTGAGAGCTTCTCGGCCACCCCCGCATCTAGGTCCAGGTCTCCCTGGAAAAGAGCCTTGATGACTCTCAGCTTCCCCCTAGCCACCTCCCCCTCTCTGCCCGTCACAGAGAAAGTTGGACAGACAGCCTGACACTCGCCACACCTCATGCAGCGAAGCAACTCTTCCTCAATCTCAACGGAAGTCATCGGCTTACAATACCTTTTTATGTAACGAGCTATAGTGAAATCGTAACATGGAGGGCTATATAACTGCTACATACTATCTTGAAACCGTGAGAGACCTTCGGGAGGCTGCGGACGCTTTAGCCGGGGAGCAGAGCACTGGTACCTGGGTAAGGGTAGGCCTCGAGACGGAGGAATTGATGAAGAAACACCGCGCTAGAGTGGTGGATGTGAAGGAGAGCTACAGGGGAACCGTCAACAAGGGGACGATAAAAGTGGCCTTTCCGTACAAGAACTTCGGGCCCGTTGTTCCCATGCTTCTCACCACCGTGGCGGGAAATCTCTTTGAGATGGGAGATTTCCTCAACGTGAAGCTCATGGACCTGGAGTTCCCTGAAGACTACACTAAAGCCTTCAAGGGTCCAAAATTCGGGATTGAGGGAACCAAGAAGGCGGCCAATGTTAAAGGCCGACCCATGATCGGGTGCATAGTCAAACCCTGTGTCGGACTAGCACCCAAGGAGTTTGCCAGCGCCTGCTATGAGGTGGCCAAGGGAGGCGTGGACTTCATAAAAGACGATGAGCTCATAGCTAATCCAGAGTACTCACCAATAGAGAACCGGGTTCCAGAGGTGATGGAGGCCCTTGACAAGGCCGATGCCGATAAAGACGAAACAACCCTATACGCCGTTAACGTGACGGATGAGGTGGACAAAATAATGGAGAACGCAGATGTAGCCCTTGAACACGGGGCTAACTGCCTGATGCTGAACTTCATCACAGCCGGTTTTTCAGCCCTTCGCGTACTCTGCGAAGACCCCAGCATCCGGGTTCCCGTTCACTGCCACAGGGACATGTTCGCCGCCTTTACGAGAAATGAGCATCACGGCATCCACACAATAGTTGTCTCAAAGCTTGCACGTCTTTGCGGGGGAGATCAGGTCCACGCAGGAGCCATCCTTGGAAAGCTCTACGAAGACATCGACTCGGTTCTTGCCAGCGTTGAGGCGCTTACCGAAAAATGGCATCATCTCAAGGCTGCTCTTCCCGTATCTTCAGGCGGACAGCACCCGGGCAAAATCCCTGAGAACCTGAGGCTCTTGGGAGAGGATGCATTAATTTTGGCTGGTGGAGGAATATTCGCCCATCCCATGGGAGCCGCAGCGGGGGCACGGGCGATGCGCCAAGCCCTTGAGGCAGCTATGGCAGGTAAAAGCCTTGAAGACCATGCAGAAGAACACAGAGAACTGAAGCTCGCCCTTGAGAAGTGGGGCATCCCCAAGGGGGTGGGAGGTAGTTTCTAAGTGTATTATCAGCTGGCTATCTTAGCTGCTCTCTCAGACATCCTCGGCGGTCTCCTCCTTCGGTATTCCAAAATAAACAAAATCCCAACGAGGTACATAGTTGGATTTGCCTCGGGAATAGTGATCTCCACGGCTTTTTTTGAGCTCATCCCCGAGAGCGATGTAGAGAAGAACTACCTCTACCTCGGTTTGGGCTTTTTTACTTTTTATCTCCTTGAAAAGATAGTGATGCTTCATTCCTGCGGTGAAAAAGAGTGTGAGGCCCACACCGTTGGCTGGATAGCCGCCGTCGGCATGTCCGCGGACAACGTTGTGGACGGCATAGGCATAGCCGTTGGCTACCAGACCCAGCCTTCCCTGGGGGTGCTTATCACCATGGCTGTTATCGCCCACGAGATCCCTCAGGGAATAACAACCGCCGTATTGATGCGGGACGCGGGATTCAAGTTTTCCCATGTCATGGCGACCCTTGTATTTGCAGGCCTAATGTATCCTCTGGGAGCCCTTGCATCTGGCGTAGTTCCTGAAACTCTCTACACCGCCATAATTGCCTTCGTCGCAGGAAGCTTCATTTACATAGGTGTAGGTGATCTTCTATTAGAAGCTCATAAACGCTTCAACATCAAAGTGATTATGTCCGTAATCCTCGGAGCCGTCGTGCTCCTGATTCTAGAGGCATTTATATAAGAAAAATAGGAAACAAAAACGCTAAGTTATAGAATGAGCACGAACGTAGACTTTTTCGCCGTTGTAGGACATCCCAATAAGGATGCCTATCTCCTCTAAACGATCAAGAACTTTTTGAATCTGCTTCGGGGTTACCATTGTTTCTTCAGCGATCTCAAGGACGCTGGCACTCCTATCCCGCAAAACCTTGAGAACTTTTATCTCGAGCCTCATAATTTATCACTCGACATACGGCTACTCCATACCCAACGAGAGGCCCTTTGAGCCCCTCGTCTTCTTCAGTCTCTTCCCCCCTTGCTCATAGATCTTCCATCCAAAGGTTTTACCCATAGGTCCCCTCAATCCTTTGGTATGTTTAATCATTCTGTGTATATCTTCTATAATTGCTTGTTATTTATGGTTTTTTATTTGGTAAGCACAATTTCAAGTGGAAAGAACCTAACTTATGTGGCGATTATAAATTTTTTGGAAGTATAAGCAAATGAGTACTTATTGAGATCTGTATAGGTAGCAAGTTAAGGAAAACGTGGCCTTTGATTTACAGCCTGCTTAGAAATTAGACTGGCCCCATTAGATTTATTTCGCTGAAATATCTGGCGGGGATTACTGCCCTTTTAAAAATCTACCTCCTTTTTAGTTTCATAGTGTAATCACAGCAGCTGGGATCGCGCTCCCGATTGATTTCTGTTATTCTCCATCCACAAATATTCGTGAGGGCCTTGAAATAGGCTAAAACGATATCACAAACCTCGGGCATTTTCTCCGCAGCTTCTGCAAGAGGACATCGATAGTTGAAGAGCCTCACCGAGTATTCACTGCCCGCCTGAGTCATGCCGTGCACCATGGAGCTCTTGCCAAGAAGACTTGGCTCTATTCTTTCATTTAAGGCAAAAACCTCTGCTATGCCCATATTAGGTCTTATTTCTCCCCCATATTTTTGCTTTATCCTCATCTCAATAGCTTTTTCTTGTTTTTTCAAGATCTCTTCATCAATATTTAGTATGTGCTCCGATAGGAGAGTGAGAATTAGGGAGGGATCTTTCATGTTCTCAGATAATGCCTTCGTGCCAATATATATTTTTTCATTGGTTTTACAAATATGAGAATTTCTGCTTGTTTTAAATCTTGATTTTAAGCATTTATTTAAAATTTTGCCGTTATTGTTGTTAAAATATTTATTAAAGAAAATTACTTATGCAAAATACGGCAATCTACCTTTATGGCGGAAGGGGAGCTATCGAGGACGGAGAGACTAGCTCTCTGGGGGCTTGTTCAGTTTCCCGAGATGACAGATAAAACCATAGCCGAAAAACTCGACCTTAAACCTTCCACTTTAAGCCAAGCAAAAAAACGACTGCTAGAAAGGGGCTACTATTCAACCGTCAGGGTACCAATGCTTCACTTATTGGGATATGAACTCTTATATCTCGTGTCTGGGAGATTAAATCCTCTTGTCCCCTTCGAAACCCGTCTAGCAGTTGACATGGAGCTGAACGGTAGGATTGGAGAGAACGTTTATGCCGTGACCGATCACAGCCAAGCTGTTTCCATCGCATTATCGAAGAGCTTCGTAGATTTTCAGATAAACAAGGAAAATATTGAGATGGCTTACAGCCAACTAGGCCTCATGGAGGGCCGGAGTTTCAGCTACGCCTTGTTCCCCTTTAAAATCAGCAGGATCTTCAAGTACTTCGAGTTTGGACCGCTACTCCGGCAGATCTTCGACATAGATACTGCAGACCCATCAATTCATTCTATCGCTCCCGGTTCTAGAAATGCCCGACTAACAAAGGTAGAGAAAAAAGTCTATTATGGCTTGGTTAAGCATCCTGAGCTGAGCGATGCGAAACTTTCTTCCCTCCTGAAAGTCTCCCGCAACACTGTGGCTAAATGCAGAAAAAAGTTTGCACAGGAGGGGCTGATGAAGACGATACGCATCCCTGATTTGAAGAAGATTGGCTTCGAGATTTTCGCCTACTCCCACGCTAAATTTAATCCAGGAACCCCATTATCTACGCGGGAGAAGGGCATAGATCTTGTTAAGAAGGAACCATCCTTTGTATTCGTCGTTTCGAGCAACATGGAGAGCGCTCAGCTCGCGGTGGCAAGAAACTTTGAGGAGTATCAGAGAGTTCGCAGCGAATTAATAAGGTTCTACAGGAAACATGACTTTCTTATGCACGAACCAGAGATGCTGCTTTTCTCTATTCCAACGATGAGGATACTGAAAAACCACGACTATTCCTCCCTAGTAAAGAAAGCCCTCGGGATATAAGCATGTGATATGGTACAGGAACTGTTACATCATTTCTCCGCATGATATGATGTTTCCTTATTCTTGCTATTGTGAATCCAAGCCTCCTAAAGGTTATCACGATTTTCTTCCTTGATTTAGGTTTGAATTTCAAGGAAACAGCTCTTCTCTCTTTTGCCCACGAAGATTTTAAGTCATAAAGAGCTAAGAGCACAGAAAAAGCATCTTTAATACGGTTTTGAATTTCACATTTTAAAAATAAATCCTATTGAATGACTGGTAAAGGTAACGGGATAGGTGCCCCGTTACCTCATGCCGGGGGCGGGCTTCGAACCCGCGGCTTCCACGTTTCCCAGCCTGTTCCGCCTAGCGAAACAATCCCTATGAGCGTGGCACTCTGCCAGGCTGAGTTACCCCGGCTTTCTCAAAATCTTTACACCGTTGTCTGTCCCAACGCGGACTTCATGGGCCATTCCTGGGAATATGCCGTTCTCGACGACGCCTTTTATAAGGTTAATCTCGGCCTCCAAGGATTCAGGGTCCTCTATGATCCCGAAATCTGCGTCCAGGACATAATTTCCGTTATCTGTTATAACCGGTCCGGACTTACCGGATCCCTGTCTTACGACCGTAGTCGCGTCCATGTCTTCCAGCTTCCTGGCGACGACCTTCCAGGAGAATGGAAGCACCTCCACTGGCACTGGAAGACTTAGTTTTTCTGAAAGCTTCCCCTCATCAACTATAACTACAAACCTTTTGGAAAGGGAGGCCACTATCTTCTCCCTGGTGTGGGCGGCGCCCCCGCCTTTGATGAGATCTAGCTTATCGGATACTTGATCAGCGCCGTCTATGGCGAGATCCAGGGCATCGTATTCCTCCAGACTAGCTATGGTTATGCCCTTCTCTCTGGCGGTGATGGCTGTGCCCCTGGATGTGGGTACGCATACAACATCAAGGCCCTCTTCTTTAATTCTCCTGGCTAATTCGTCGATGAGGAAGTATACCGTTGAACCAGTGCCTAGGCCTAGGACATATCCATCCTTTACCAAACTGCATGCTGACTCAGCCGCTGCCCGCTTAAGGGAATCCATGGTATTAAGTAAAGCCATTGAGATAAAAAACTTTCCAGTTACAGAAATCGGCTGAGCCTCGCCTTGAAAAGCTCTGCAATAGGTGTCTGCCTGCAGAAGATCTCCGCCTTTCCCTTTTTTCTTATATCATCAACGTCCTCCACGATCACACCCGCCGACCCTATCTCCCCCAGGGTGTGGGCATCGCTTCCAGCCGTCATAATGAGTCCGTGCCTCTCAGCATACTTTAAGGCTTTTTTATTAGTTCTTGACATCAGGCATCTGGAATTGCATACCTCAACACCGTCTAGATAGAGTGCGTCCTCATCTCTCGGAGAGAAGCTGTTGGGTCTGAAGGGATCGAAAGGATGAGAAACAACAGCTATTCCTCCCTGCGCCCTTATGTCCGCCACAACATCGCGGAACTCCCCTCCGCTAACCTCCTCCTCTAGAAAGTAACCCATCACCTCCCCCCGTGTCGTTTTTATCTCACTGCCCACTATTACGATAAAGTCCGGGGGAGCGAGTTTTCTCACCGCAATGCCGCCGCGGATAGTTCCATGGTCCACAACCCCGATACCGTCTAGGCCCACCTTACGTGCATACTCGACTATCGCAGCAGGGGATGCCTTGCAGTCCCATGAGTAGGAAGTGTGGACATGAAGGTCAAGGCGCATATCCGCTACTTTAAAGGTAATCGTTAATAATCATTATGTCAGATGACACAGATCTACACGATAGGAACAAGCACCAGGAGCCTGGATGAATTTCTCAGCCTTCTGGATAAACACGGTATAAAGAAAATCATAGACGTCAGGCGCTTCCCTACGTCGAAATTCGAACACTTCAAAAAAGAGAACATGGAAAAGCTCCGAATAGGTTACATCCATATACCAGAGCTCGGCGGCTACCGTGGAGACTATAAGGAATACATGGAAACACCCGAGTTTCAGCGAGGCCTCAAGGAGCTTCTTAAACTCATTCAAAAAGAGAAATGCGCGATATTCTGCGCAGAGCTCCTGTATTTCCGATGCCACAGGAGATTCATAAGCGACGCCCTCACCAAGAAAGGGATAAAAGTCCTTCACATAGTGGACGAAAAAAGAGTCATCCCTCATAAACTCAGAGACTAATCCCAGAACCTTCTGGTACGGGCGTAATTTCTCTCTGCCCTGAGGATGTTTCTGTACAGCTCGTCTTCTTTGCGGGTGGCCAGAAGGACCCGTTTAGCTGTTTCAGGGCCGACACCTCTCCCCGCCAGGGCAAGTATGGCTTTTTTCCCATAGGAGAGCACCAGGTTTCCCGATGCCTGCATCCTGGCCACCTCCTGAGCCTCCTCCTGAGTAAGTCTTTCCTGGCGCCTGAATTTCTTGTATAATGCCCTTAGCTCCCTGTATCTCCCCTTGAGAACGGCGAGCATGCGGGCTCCGCAGTTTCCACACGAAGGATGCTCATCCAGGTTCTTAACCCTCACCGACGGTATCCACGATGCACAGTAGAGACACAGAAGATCCACTCTCCTGTCGCCCAGGCGCTTCTCAAGGGCTCTGAGGATAAGCCTCTCAGCCCTCTTAGGCAGGAGGATCTCACCGTACCCTTGGAGGCCAAGCTCCGCAAGAGGAGATGCTTTCTTAGCCTCAACGTAATCGACCTCTATACGTCCATTCTTTATGTCCTCCAAGACCTTGACGGCTTTGTCGAGGCCCAGGTTATTCTTAAAGATCTCTTTTAGGGTTTCTTGGTGGACAGGAGAGCCCTCATAAGCATCAATGACCCGCCGCAAGGAAATGTCGGAGGAGGAGGCGTCCTTAGAAATCACGCCAAAACGCTTGGCAACATGGAGAAACTTCCACCTGAAAAGCGGACTCGCCTTTAACGTTATCCTCAGGAGGGGTTCAATGACGCTGGGATCGATGTTGAACAGCTCCTCCAGATCCTCCCTCCTAAAGTCTTTTGGAGATTGAAGAATTATTCTGTACGCATCAACCTTCAATGAAACCTCATGTCCCTGCTTAGACGTCAGAAGAGCAGAGAAAACCCGGCCAAGGGCCTGATTAACCCTCATGCCGAAGCAGGCATGGATTATGACGAAGTCGTTAAGAATCTCCACGACTACTCTATTGCTCCCAGGCACAGGAAACCCTTTTTTTACATGTTTCCTTAGCTTAGAGAGTATCTGCTTCTTAGCGTAGGAGTTCAGAGGATATTTCTTAATAGCATCGGATCCCTTCTCAGCAACCTCTGTCCTTAATTTTCCAGCCTCCTTCGCCACCTCATAGGGCACAGGTATCTCCTCGCCGATCCATGAAGGAATCGCGCCAATAACCTCCTCCACCGGCTCGACGAGGATAACATCATCATCAACACTCACTACCCGCCAGGGTGCGCCTTTGAAAATTATCAGATTCCCGTCCACGGCGTAGTTAACAACAAATGCCTCATCCAAAGACCCTATCCTCTCCCGGGACACGAGGTTTTTCACTACATAGCGTTTCTCATCTGGAATGGTGGAGAGGTTTTCGTAGTAGTACTTCCTAGAGTTCCTGGTAAGACTGAAGCTTTCATCATTTATCCAGAGCAGCCTTAGGGAGGACATGAGCCACAGCACAGAGTCAAGCTCTTCTTCCTCGAGATCCTGGAAGGGAGCTGTGCTTTTCAGAAGATCCAAGGCCTCCTTCTTCGGGACTTCCCTCCTGTCTAAGGCGAGGCCCACGAGCTGATGGGCAAGAACATCGTAGGGTTTATGGGGTAGCCTTATCTCCTCCAGCTCCTCCTTCAGAGCACGATCTGCTATGACCGCCGACTCCACCATGTCATCCACATCAGTCGCCACGATTATCCCCCTAGAGATCTGCCCTATCCTGTGTCCAGATCTGCCTATGCGCTGAAGCAGCCGGGTCACCTGCCTGGGGCTCTTATACTGCACCACCGCCTCCACGCTACCAACATCTATGCCCAGCTCCAGCGAGGACGTGCAGATTAATGCGTCGATCTCCATGTCTTTAAACTCTCGCTCCGCTTTGATCCTGGCCTCCTGGGAAAGGGAGCTGTGATGAATTCCCACGTTCTCATCCAGAAGTCTGAACCTTGACGCCAGGGTCTCGGCCATCTCCCGGGTATTGACAAAGATAAGGACAGAACGATGCTTTCTCACAACGTCGAGAATCGCCCTTATCCTTGCTGAGGCATCCAGTGTGGAGAAAATCCTCGCAGCTATCTCTCGGTCTTCTTTATCCGGCCTGGGCTTAACCACCTTCAAAACGATGTCCTTAGAGGGGGACACTTTCAATACTTCTACTCGCCTGTTCCCACCCAGGAATTTAGCTACAACGGCAGGTGACCCAATGGTGGCGCTGATGCCGATGCGCTGAAAATCCCGCCCAGTGAGGTGCAGAAGTCTCTCCAAGGCAACGCTCAGCTGAGCACCTCGCTTATCCTCGGCAAGCTCGTGAACCTCGTCCACAATTACAAAGCGCACATTTCTAAGGTGCTCCCTCATCACCCGTCCAGGCAATATGGCCTGCAGGGTCTCTGGAGTTGTTATGAGCATATCCGGTGGAGAGAGAGCCTGCTTTCTCCTGGCATACTGGGAGGTATCGCCGTGGCGTACCTCGATTCTTATGCCGAGACGGTTAGACCACCACTCGAATCTTTCAAGGATGTCTCTGTTGAGGGCTCTCAACGGTGTAACGTATAGGATGCTTATTCCCTTAGGCCTTTTCTCTAGAAAGCGATGAAAAACAGGGAGGAGGGCTGCCTCTGTTTTCCCGATACCTGTGGGAGCTATCAACAAGGCATCGCTACCATGGATGAGCCTAGGTATGGCTAACTCCTGGATCTCTGTAGGAGCAACTATTCCTCGTTCATCTATGGCCTGTCTTATATCCCTGCGCAACAGCGAAAAAGCGTTCATTACATCCAGAGCTAAAATTAACAAAAATAAATAGGCCCTCACCGGCAGGATTGGAAGTGTTTTAACTAACAGATGAAGCCATCGCAGAGTTGTCGCAGCTCAACCGTGGCCTGATGGAGAAAAGCTCCTTACTCAGGAGTTTTCCTCACCCACCTTACCTTTCTGGGAAGTCGCTTCAGTTTAAGGGAATTCTTCTCGCACTTGCTGCTACAGAAATAGAGCACAGTGCCATCTTTCTTTACGAACATCTTGCCCGTCCCGGGCTCGATGTTGTTTCCGCAGAAGCTGCATTGGAATTCCATGGCCAAGCCTCGTTTATGGGACTTTAAGCTCTCTGGCCTCTCTCTCTGTCTCCAGCAGTATGAGGATGTCTCCCACCCTCGTCGGGCCTTTCACGTTTCTCCTGATTATCCTTCCCTTGTCCCTGCCTGCTAGGATGCGGCACTTCACCTGAAGAATCTCTCCGGTCATTCCTGTCCTTCCGATGACCTCAACAACCTCGGCTGGGAATCCCTGGGTTTCCTGTTCTTTTGCCATCCCTTATCTCCCTTTATTTCTTCAGGGAACTGACTTTTTCTGCAATATCCTCTATAAGTTCCTTTGCCTTCCCCGCGTTCACAACGCAGGCGGCTGCGGCGGTTACCTCAAGGCCGCTGACCCTTCCGAGCTCCAGCTTGCTAGGAACATAGGTATAGGGTATGTCCCTTTCCTCGCACAGCACGGGAAGATGGGCCACTATCTCCTCAGGTTCAACGTCTTCAGCGATGACCACGAGCTTTGCCTGGCCCCTCTCAACGTACTTCGTCACCTCATTCGTGCCCTTCCTGACTTTGCCGGTGCTTCTGGCTATCTCTAGGGCCTCGTAGGTTTTCTCCGCCAGTTCTTTGGGAACATTGAACTTCACATACATTTTCGCCATAAAATACCTCCTGTTTTCATCGGTATTTCACATAAGTAGGTTCACCATGCCTTCAGCGGCGCTGACTGCACCATCATAAATACTCCTACCCCCATTTAAAGTTTTTCCTTCCTTTCCACGTTTTCAGCCTCTATATCGGTTAGTTATAGGCATCCTTCTACCGGAGCCGAATGCTTTTGTAGTGACCTTAATACCTATAGGAGCCTGGTGGCGCTTATACTCGCTCCTATCAACCCTCCATACAATATCCCTTACAAGAGCCTCGTCATAGCCCAATGCAACGATTTCTTCTATGCTTTTGTTTTCCTCGATATATGCGTGAAGTATCGGATCAAGGAGGCTATAAGGAGGAATGTCTTCCCGGTCTTTCTGCCCAGGCCTGAGCTCTGCCGACGGTTCCTTCTCCAGGACCCTCCTAGGTATAATTTCTCTATGAGAATTAATATACCTGGCCAGCTCGTATACCATGGTTTTAGGAACATCTGAAATGGCCGCCAGCCCCCCTGCTAGATCACCGTACAGGGTTGTGTACCCAACCGCCAGCTCTGATTTGTTTCCCGTGGATAGCACGAGGTATCCGAACTTGTTGGACAGAGCCATCAATATATTTCCTCTTATTCTGGCTTGGAGATTCTCCTCTGTGGCGTCTCTCCTTGTGCCCCTGAATTCTCTTGATAGCGTCTTGAGATAGGCCTCCAGAGTCTCCGTTATGGGGATAACTGTGAACCCTATTCCAAGGTTGTCGGCCAATTTTTTGGCGTCTTCGAAGCTCTCCCTGGAGGTAACTTTGCTTGGCATGAAGACCCCTAGAACGTTCTCTTTCCCCAGAGCCTCTCTGGCTAATACGGCGGTAACAGATGAGTCGATGCCCCCGCTCAAGCCTATAACCACCTTGCTGAATCCGTTTTTCAGCACGTAGTCCCTGATTCCCAGCACCAGGGCCTTGAATACCTCCTCTATCATCTCTTCCCGTGGAGCTATCTTTCCTCTGACAAGGTCTGTCACGAGAATTGTCTCCTCAAATCTCCTGGCCCTTGCCACCAGCTCTCCTCTGCCGTTGAAAACGCAGCTTCCCCCGTCGAAGACCAGGTCATCCTGTCCCCCGACGAGGTTGCAGTATATCACTGGAACGCCTCCAGTCTTGGCTCTTGTGGATATGAGCTTGTCCCTCTCTCCCAGCTTGCCAGCATGAAATGGGGAGGCCGAGATATTGACGATGAACCTTGCACCCTTCTCCGCTATGTTTGTGCAGAGAACGCCGTCCACCCAGATGTCCTCGCATATCGTGATTCCGAATTTCAGGCCTTCTGCTTCAAATATCCTGTATTCTGATGCTGCCTTGAAGTAACGCTTCTCGTCGAAGACGTCATAATTGGGCAGGTGAGTCTTCCTCTGAGTTCCGATCAGCTCGCCGTCTCTTATTACCGCAGCAGAGTTGTAAAGACCGCCGTCCTCCTCAACAAAACCCACAACGGCTGTTATTCCCCCGGTTTCTCTAATTATACCTCTCAGAGAGGCGATGTTTTCCCTTATAAAAGAAGGCTTTAGCAGGAGGTCCTTCGGTGGATAGCCTGTCGTGGCCAGCTCAGGGAAAACTACCAGGCCAGCACCCATATCCCTGGCCTTACTAATGAACTCTTTAATCTTTTTGGCGTTTCCTTTGAGGTCCCCCACTATGGGGTTTATCTGGGCCAAGGCCGCTTTCATGCCATCACCTTGGGAACTGTTTCAACGTCCTTCACCTCATAGACCCCGTAGGTTGTGTGCCAATGAGCCTCTGCATTCGTAACGGCAAAACTGTGTTTGAATAGGGGCATATCCAAGACGAGAGTCTCATATTCCCCGCCCTCTCCTGCGACGTGCAGACCGTATTTTTCTCCTAGAGTCTTCAATGCCTCTAGGGTATCCTCATTTATGGATCTGCCGAGCCAGCTTTTATCTAGGCCCTCCGCTGCCACAGACGTTACAATAACTTCGAATCCAGCGTCCATTATTTCCCGCAGCAGCATCTCAGGGTCTTTATGCCATAACGGCGCGAAGGAGGGGATGCCAAGGTCTTCACAGACCATGTCTACTCGCTGCTTCTGGTACTCGGAGGCAACAGCACCCGTGACAACCCCCTCGATCTCACCCTCGACGCTTTCAAGCACGGCCTTGAGGTCCTCTACTTCTCTTTCCTTCTCTCCCGACGTGCCCCTCATGAGGATAGGGACCTCCATAGCCAGCGCCTGTAATCCGGTAATCCATAGATTGGGGACATGGAACATGTAGCTCTCATCACTTGCGGGATGCAGGGTTACAAGGTACCTTATCTCGAATCCCTGGGAATGCATGATGTAAGCGGCGAATAGGGAGTCTTTCCCTCCCGAAGTCAAGGCGGCTAGCTTCATATTTTCAAATCTGCTTTGGAGCAATTAAAAGCTTCTCTCCAGAAGGCTCTCCACGGACTCAGAGGCCTTCTTCAGCACATCCTCCTCCTCAAGGGTTAATACCTCACGGTTTCTCATGAGAATCTTTCCGTTAACTATGCAGGTGTCCACATCCCCCGGCCTTGTTGAGTATACGATAGTGGAAACAATGTTGTGAACAGGTGCTAGATGAGGCTTCTCCATATCAATGAGCACTACGTCGGCTTTTTTGCCTACTTCGATTGAGCCGACCTTGCTCTCTATCCCTAATACCTCGGCACCGCTTATAGTGGCCATGTCCAAAGCAGTCTGCGCGGGCAGCAGAGAAGCGTCCCATCTATGCATTTTTTGCAGCAATGAGGCAACCTTCATCTCCTGAAAGATATCCAAGGTGTTGTTACTGGCCGCTCCATCGCTTCCGAGAGCTACGACGACATTCTCACGGAACATCTCTGGCAAAGGAGCAACCCCGCCAACAGCCAGCTTCATGTTAGATACAGGGCAGTGAACTACCTTTGTTTCTCTTCTTCCCAGGACAGATACCTCCCCCTTGGTGGCCCAACCTGCATGGGCTATAAACACATTACCCCCTAGGAACCCAATATCATCCAGATACTCTATCGGCCTCATCTTTTTTTCCCGGAGGGAATCGTACACCTCCTTCCTTGTCTCGCTGGCATGGATATGAATCAGTGTCTTGTACTCAGCAGCCAGCTCTTTCGCCTTCATAAGAGTGTCCTCTGAGCATGTGTACGGGGCATGAGTTCCTATGATCGGCGTGAATAGGTCTGTCTTTTTCTTCGCCAAGGACTTAAAGAGTCTAAAGGCTTCGTCGGCGTCCTTGAACTCTGCGGTCTGAAAATCCAGTATCCCCTGAGCAAAGAAACCCCTAACTCCGCTTTCCAATGTGGCTTTTCTCACGCCACCACCAAAGAAATACATGTCACAATATGTCGTCACGCCGCCTTTGATGAGCTCCAGCATAGCCAAGAGAGAGCCATGATAAACATGCCTCTCTTTGAGCCTGGACTCAAGAGGCCATATCATCTTGGTAAGCCAGTCCTGAAGATGGAGATCATCTGCGTATCCCCTGAAGAGCACCATAGCGAGATGGGTGTGGGCGTTTATAAGCCCAGGCAGAAGAGCTTTACCTGAGCAGTCAATAACGTCACCCTGAGCTTTAAGACCCTTCCCTATACCTGTGATTTCCTCCCCTTCTATTAAAACATCGACGCCTTTGAGGACATCCCTGTAGGGGTTTTGAGTGACAACCCAGGCACAGTTTTTGAGGAGCATAAAAGAATAATGCAGGTAGGGGTTTAAATGTTAAGCGCTCTAGAAATTGATACAGGTGAGTCCTTATGAGGGAGCCAGGTATAAGACCGAAAGTGGCTGGTTTAGCCTTGGGTGTGTTCTGGGGCGGGACGCTTTTTCTATGGACGCTGATTTCGGCTATGACAGGTTATTCCAGGGAGTTTCTGATGCTACTTAGCTCAGTCTATCCGGGTTATGAAATTACTTTAGCGGGCAGTGTGATAGGTCTAGTCTACGGGTCCCTGGATGGATTTGTGACAGGCTATGTATTCGCATGGATATATGTCACCCTTGCGCAAAGGATATAACTCCAGGAGTCCATGGTGATGCAGAATGCGTTGTGCGGTATCGCCAAGCTGTGAGGAAGCTCTGGAAATTCTGAACTCACGGAAGCCGAACTCTCTTCTTCTGCTAATGGGAGAGTGCATGGTAAAGTTCAAAGGACGTGCAGAGGCTTTCCTTGGTTACGGGGAAAGAGTTGTCATGGTGAAAAGAGACGGCTCCGTGTTGGTTCACAGGGACGAGGGATGTGACGCCGTCAACTGGCAACCCCCTGGTACTAAGACTTCCTTCTTTATCCAAGACGGGGAACTGGTTCTCTACGCCTACAGGTTAAAACCCCCTGAAAAGATGAAGATCAGATTCAGAAAGCTAGCTCTGGCAGCCTGGGCCAGAATGCACGATAAGGCCGCCCTCCAGCTGATCGGCATGGAGAAGGACTATGCCGATAGATTGGTGGAGCATCCCTACATAATAGAGGAGGGATTAAGGATCATTAAGCGGGAACGAAAAACGGACTCTGGCTCCATCGATATCTACGCCCGGGACAAAGAAAATGTTCCCGTGATTTTGGAGGTTAAGAGAAGTCCTCCAGGGGTGGCAGCCGTTTATCAGCTCGAGGCCTATGTGAACGATTTCAAGCGTAAAAACAAAGAGGCAAAGGTCAGAGGTATTCTATGCGCCCCAAAGATCCCTCCAATGGTTCAGAACATGCTCAGAGAAAAAGGCCTCGAATACAAGGCCTACAGTTGCAACTTCGAGCTACCGGAAGACGAGCAGAGAACCCTTTTCGACTACTGATCCCTTTCTTTTTCCACTCTGCCCTGAAGATAGCTAACCGCCAGGTTAAGGGACAGGGTAATACCGAGGAGGATTAATCCAAAGGATATGGCTGCCGTCACATCCCCCTGACTGGTCTCGATGGGTATCGCGGTAGACAGCGTCCGGGTCTTAGATATCTGAACAATCCCCTGAGGAGTCTCGAGGGCATATGCAATGTTCCCGCCCACAGTGAGGATTGCCCCGACCTCCGCAAAGACTCTTCCAGCCCCCCCTAAGATAGCCGTTACGATGCCGTATCTCGCCTCTCTAAGAACAGCCACTGCAACGTCTCTCCTCGTGCCACCCAAGGTGAACGCCAGTTCTTTTATCGACTCAGGAACACCTTTTATTACAGCTATGCTGACTCCCAGAATAATGGGGGTGGCTAAGAGGTACTGGGCAAGGATCATTGCTTTTTTGGTGTACAGAATCTCCATGAACCCCAGGGGGCCCAGCCTGTAAAAGAAAATGAAAACAACTAAACCCACCACAACGGGTGGGAGCCCCATTCCAGCATTTATGAATCCAAGGAGCATCCTTTTACCAGGGAAATCTTTGAAGACGAGGAGAACCGCAAGGGGCACAGCGGTCATGGCTGCCAAGGCCACTGCCGTCAGAGATACCAAAATCTGGACCTTCGTAACGCTCATTACATAAGGATCGAAACTTAAGAGAAGGCTCACCGCCTGCTCTAGGCCGGCAGTGAGATACTCAACCCCCATTTATCGGCCCCCATAACCCCCTTTGATGGTTATTGGCAGGTACTGGTCATAGTTTTCCCTGTCTTTTATGGCGCTCGGATAGAATAGCTGCTCGCCTAGTTTCTTGTAGTCCCCGATGAGCTTCTGACCCTCAGGAGAAGTGATAAATCCTATATAGGCCATGGCAAGCTGATAGTTCCTATCAGGATATTTTCCTGGATTAACCGCTATGACTGCGTAGGGATTAGACAAAAGCTTGTCTCCGCCTTTGACAGGTCCCTCCACCAGGACCTCCAGGGCGATTTTTCCCATGTATGCCAGATATGTGCCCCTGTCTGTGATAGTGTACCCCTGCTTCTCATTGGCTATGGTCAGTGTGTTCCCCATACCCTGGCCAGTGGCCTGGTACCACTCTCCCTTAGGCTCTATTCCTGCAAGCTTCCATATCTCTTTCTCTTTTGTGTGGGTCCCAGAGTTATCGCCTCTCGAGAAAAACACGCTATTGGATTCGGCGATCTTTTTGAATGCCTCTGCAGCACTGGAAGAACCTTTTATGCCTGCTGGATCGCTCTTGGGACCTATTATAATGAAATCATTAAACATGACATCCCTGCGGTTAACGCCATAGCCTTCCTCGAGAAAGGCGTCTTCTTTGCTCCTTGCATGAACAAGAAGCAGATCCGCCTCCCCGTCCTTAGCCATTTTAATTGCCTTACCTGTACCCAGGGAATGTACCTCCACTATGGCGTTGTACTTATCTTGGAAAACTGGATTTAAAACATCTAGGAGGCCCGAGTTATAGGTGCTGGTAGTAGTGGCGAGAACCAGCCTTGCGGGCTCCTTCACAGGCTCTGACTGAGTTTTTTCCTGTGTCTGGCCAATACAACCGGCCAACAGCACAATGAGCATAATCCCGACATACATAAACTTCATTTAAGTTCACCTCCAGCATGGGGGGCATAAATATTTACATTCTATTTAAATTTTGCCGTTAAAAGGAAAAAACGTAAATATTTGTGTTTACTATTAACTATTAATCATGCGTGATGGAGGCGGTTAGATGACTCGAGACAGCTTTTTAACCCCTAATCAGCTGAAGGTGCTTGAACTTAGAGCCCAGGGATTAACCCAGGAAGAGGTTGCTGAATTAATAGGAACCACGAGGGCTAACGTGAGCATAGCTGAGAAAAGAGCTAAGGAGAATATTGAAAAAGCCCGGAATACTCTGAGAGCCTTTGAAATGCTTCATCCCATCGTGCTTAACATACCGAGGGGAACTGATCTTTTCCAAGTACCGGTCTTGATTTATCAAGAAGCAGACAAACACGGAATAAAGATTCTGTACAACACAACCTCTCTTATTGGGGTCCTGCGTAGACGGGCAAAATCCAAAATATCCGGCAACAGGGTTATAGAAGGCTTCAAGATCCTTATATTGAGGGGAGGGAGAGTAGAATTTGATTTAGGCTGAGACTGGACATCAGTTTTTCCGTATAACCCTGATGTTATCCGCATCCAGGGACGCCCATTTTATCTCGTAACCGAGGTGCTCCAATATTGCTGCCACGTTTACGATCCCCTCGCCTTTAATGACCGCGGCGACATCCTCGTACTTCGCCACTTTATGGAGGGAGAGAAGTTTTCGCTCAAGTTCCTTCAGCTTTGTGAGGCTGACCAGCTCTTTTCCCACCTCAACATATCCCTCCACCCCCTCTAGGGCGCGTCTGACCGCTTCATAGCTCACCCCTTTCTCATAGGCTACTGCCTCAAGATCAATGATGTCGCCCTCGATGGATAGTCCTTCCTCTGCCAGGCTACGCAGCTCTCTATCTATCTCTTTTTCCTCAAGTTGGTTCAATATCCTCATGACATCTTTCAGAGGAACCTCTTTTTGATAGTAGATCACTGAAAACTCTTTGAGTTCTTTGAATCCGGAGCAGGCAAGGTTCTTGTCAACCGCCAAAATAAGGTTGACTTTTTCCAGCTCCCTGAGTTTCAAGAGCTTTCTCTCAAGGTATTCCTGTGTCCAGAAACCAACTATCTCCAGATATACCTTGGCTCGGTTCTTTTCCAGGAGAAAATCAGGTATAAATACCCTGCCTCCGGTTACAAGGGGCTCTGGCTCCCGTATAACAGACCATCCAGTTCGGAGGGCGGCGAAAGACTTTGCGAATTTCTCCTCCACCGAGCTGTCAAACTCTCTGGTAGGATGTAGGGGTTGCTTTACCGCTAAGAGGCGCCGCTTTGAGTCGTCGATGCAGAACTCAAGAATTCGTGGCGATGCCTTTGATTGTGCTCCAGGCCAAGAGCTCCTAAGAACTATATCTGCTCTGATCATCCAGGATGGTGAGGCGATAACCGCAGGAAGAAGCTTCGCCATGGAGGTGCCATACTTCTCCGTCATCCTAAGCAGAGATGCCGGACCGTATATAGTAATATGAAGATATCCATCGAGCCTTTCAGCCATGTACATCAAGCCGAGACGCTTAACTCTCCGAAGCAGGTCTTTGTGTCCCTCCTTCATACGCACCGTCATGGACACAGCCTTGAAGAGTAATGTCTGAGCCAGAGAAGTGTTATAAAGCCTGATGAGCTCTTCTGCCCCTATTTCTCTGAATTTCCTGAGGACCTGCATCTCCTCGCTGTCTGCCCATAAAGCTTTCTCAAGGTCGTCTACAGCTAATCCAAGTTTCCCGGCCACCCTGACGAGAACCTTCTTTCTATCTCCTCTGTTCAGCACGGGATTAAGGCTTGCCTCCTCAAAGACCATTTTCCTTGCGAGAAAAGGCTCTACGGCCGCGTCCACCTCAAAAGAGCACCGCCTCATAAGAAGGGTTTTCAGTCCTTTGACATACCTGTGATCAACATCTGCCGAGTCTTCGATCTCCCTAACGCCTCGAAGTATTTCCCCCTGCGTTCTGCCTATATGGCCTCTAAAGACTTCTATGATATTCCTGGCAACTTTCAGCGGCTTACCCTCTAGGGGAGCAAAGACAGGCATAATCTTCCCTTTCCTTGTCCTGCAAATCAGCAGCTCTCCAGGAAGCAGCTACCTTACCCCCTTCCTATTATCGGCCAGCTTCTTTTTCACAGATATGTGTCTTCTTTTTGAGGTCATAACCTCGCTTGTATTCCTGGAGACAATCTCATAAAGCAATGCCCGCTTTCCGTCTTTTTTCCTCAGCAACCTTCCTAGCCGCTGCCTGTACTCCCTGGTGCTCCCTGTACCACTTAGGATGATCCCGACATTGGCCTCGGGCACATCTATTCCCTCATCCAGTACTTTGGAGGTTACTATAACCCTGTACAAGCCCTCTTTGAACCGCGCTAGATTGTACCTCCTCTCCTCTTTCTTGGTTCTGTGGGTTATGGCAGGAATGAGAAATAATCTGCTTATTCTTTGAACGAGTTTATTGTGTTCGGTGAAAATCAGCACCCTGTCCCTGGAGTGCCTTTTCAAAAGTTCTCTTAAAGCCTTCAACTTTGCCTCTGAGTTAAAGGCTATAACCCTTGCCTTATGTCGGGCCAGCAGAGCCTCCCTCGCCTTAGGATCTCTTCCCGAAAGCATGACAAATCGTCTAAAGTCGGCAGGGGTTCGGATGAGTATTCCCCGTTTATTTATGTATCTCCGAAATATCTTGCTGTATCCGTCATACTCTTCTTTCTCTTCCGGAGTAAGCTCAGTCTTTATTATTTTAAGATCATACTCAGCCAGATGCTCTCCGGCCAGCTCCTGCACAGAAACCTCATAGACCTTACCACCAACCAGATGTGGCAGATTCGTGTGAAGGCCGTCCTCTCTCTCATAGGTAGCTGTTAGACCCATCCTGTAAGGCGAAACAAAGAGCTCCGCCACAGCAGAATAGCTGGGCGCGGGTAAGTGGTGGACCTCGTCAAAAATCAAAAAAAGATATTTGTTACCCAGCTGCTCTGCTCTGAGGTGGGCAGAGTCATAGGTGGCTATGGTTAATGCCTCTACCTCGTGCTTTCCCCCGCCGAATATCCCTACTTTCACTTCCAGCTCTTTTCTAAGCCTCTCGGCCCACTGCTCTAAGAGGTCTATTGTAGGTACCACAACAAGGCAGGGCTCATTAATCTGGTAAATCGCCTCAACGGCGACGAAGGTCTTACCAGCCCCCGTGGGTAAGACGATGGTACCCCATTTACCTGCTTTTTTCCATGCTAGGAGGGCTTTAGTTTGATAGTCCCTCAGCTTGGCCTTTGGCTTGCCAAATCTAGGACACGGCGGCGGATCCAGCACAGTATCTTCGAAGGGAACGCCAGACCCCCGTAGGTAATCTGTAATATCCCTGTAATGCAGGGCTAAAGCCCTGTA
>JALUUU010000181.1 GCA_027021185.1 archaeon
TTGTGCTGGTGGATGCTCTCAAGGCTCTCGCTCTCCACTATTATGAGGCTGTCGTCCGGGAGGCCCCTGAATTTCCTGATGACGTTTATCAGGATCTTCCTGACCACGTCCTCCACAAACATGGGGTTCTCATGGCCGCTCATCACAACCTCCACCTCGTCCTCCCTCTTAAGAACCTCGTATGTTCTGGAGCTCATGGACTTCTCCAGGATCCCTATCAGGTCGTTAACGTCCACAGCGTACTTTGACTGAACCTCTATGAGGAGCCTGGAGATGTTTCTCTGGGTGTGGCTGGCTATGGGGATACGCCTCAGTATGCGGTCAACAACCTCCCTCTCGAGGCTCTCCTCCATGATCTCTCTGGACCTCTCCATAAGGCCTTCCCTGGCGCATGGGCAGAAGCTCATGCCGGTCACCTCGGCCCCAACCATCTTCCTTATTCTCCCGTCCTCGCTAACCGCCCTGGAGAGGATCTTGTATAGTTCCTGGGTTTTCTGTCCGCTTACAGGGGCCTTCTTCACAACCACGTAGTCGGCCTCAAGCCTCACCTCTCCCCCCAGAGCGGAGGGATAGGCCTCCATGAGCTTATCCACTATCCCTGCGCAGAGCTCCTCAACGGCCTCGACGCCTCCCCGTGTGCACGTGGTTATCGCGTCGTTGATGCTCTCCTCCAGGGAATGGGTCTCCACCCGCTCGGAGGAGGGCAGACTGATGAAGATGTCCATCCGGGGTATTAAGACGTTGCTCCCTCCAGGGCCCCTGACCTCTATGAATCTCTCAATTCCCAGGACCCCGACCCTGCTTATGTCCTTCATGTATCTTCCTGCCCAGATAAACGAACTGTGCGAGGAGGGCCTCGAGCTGGATTAGTTCGTTGCTCCCCTCTGTGATCCTGTAATCATACTCCCCTATAACGTCTGCAAGCTTGACTTTCATCTCCTCGGGGATGGGTAGATTAAAAACTTCTCTATGAAGCTGTCCCACGACGTCGAGGCCGCTCATCCCCTGAGATATCATGAGCTCCCTGAGCTGGTCCCGGGCCTTCATGAAGTCTCCCTGGAGGGCGGTCTTCAGAATCCTCTTTATGTCCTCGGGCCTGGCCTTGGCCACCACGCCGTAGATAACCTCGTCTGTGATGTTTTTGCTGAAGGCGCTGGCTGATTGAAGAAGGTTTATAGCCTTCCGCAGGTCCCCCTCCGAGAGATAGAGGATGGCCTCGAGGCCCTTATCAGTGAGCTCGAGCCCCTCGTTTTTGGCGATGAATCTGATCCTGTCCTCCATGGCCTCCTTGGGGATGGGCTTGAAGCGGAATAAGGCGCACCTGGACTGTATAGGCTCAATTATCTTGCTCGAGTAGTTGCAGCTCAAGATAAACCTGCAGTTCTGGCTGAACATCTCCATGGTCCGGCGCATGGCGTGCTGGGCGTCCTTGGTGAGGGCGTCCGCCTCGTCGAGGAAGATTATCTTAAAGGTCCTGCTGTTCCCCCCCTCAAGCCCGTGGGCGAGGTACCTGGCAAAGCTCTTTATCTTCCCCCGGACCACGTCTATGCCGCGCTCATCGCTGGCGTTCAGCTCCAAAAAGTTTGTCTTCCAGGCGGAGCCGAAGAGTTCCTTTGCCAGGGCTATGGCGCATGTTGTTTTACCCGTGCCAGGGGGGCCAGAGAAAAGCATGTTAGGCAGGTTCCGGGATTTCAGGTATCCCTTAAGCCTCTCCACAACCTCCGCCTGATCGACGATTTCATCGACCCGTGAGGGGCGGTATTTCTCCACCCAGATAGCCTCTATCATCGACCTTACATATCTGTCCGAGGCTTTATATTTATTGTGAAAAAACGGACAAAAAGGGTTCACGCTGGGTCATGGTTATTTATATGAGCCTGAGCTTTCTGATGCATTCGCAGCCGTAGGGGCCGAATTCGTCGTCGTCTAAGACGAGATAGAAGCAGGAGGTTATTCTGCGGCCGCAGCGGATGCAGCGGCTCTGGCAGCCGTATTTCTTTATCCCGGGCTTAAAGTCAGGCTCCATCGGGCCTTCGAGGTACACCCTGGAGCCGTCCCTTCGGAGGAATCCCCTCTTCTCCCCCTCCTCCAGGATCTCCCTTATTATCTTGGGCACCCGGGAAACCCCCTCCAGGATCTCCCTGGCTTCCCTGAGGGTGAGCTCCCTGCTCCTCACCATCCTCAGGAGCAGGAGTCCTTTTTCCACCTTGTCCCTCATTATCAAAACCTTTAAAAGTCTAAGGGTTTAGAACTTTTCCCCATGATAAGGCGGGCATCCAGGACCCTTGATCTGAGGAAACTCGAGGAAGAGGTTCAGGGAGAGTGGAGGGAGAGAAACACCTACGATAAGGTGAAGAGGGCGAAAGCCCAGGGGGAGAAATACTATTTCCTGGACGGCCCGCCCTATGCCAGCGGGGCGATTCACCTTGGAACAGCCTACAACAAGATCCTTAAGGACGCTATTGTGCGCCACCTCACCATGAGGGGATACAACGTCAGGCGGCAGGCCGGGTGGGACTGCCATGGGCTGCCGATAGAGGTGAAGGTGGAGGAGAGGCTGGGCATCAAGAACAAGAAGGAAATAGAGGAGCTCGGCATCGAGAAATTCATTAAGGAATGTAAGTCCTGGGCCCTGGAGCACATAGAGATCATGGGGGGGCAGTTTCAGAGGCTCGGGGTCTGGATGGACTGGGACAAGCCCTACATGACCCTGAAGGACGACTATATCGAGGCCGCCTGGTGGACCATAAAGAGGGCCCATGAGAAGGGATTGCTAAGCAGGAGCCTCCGAGTCGTCACCTGGTGTCCGCGCTGCGAGACCGCTCTGGCAGAGGCCGAGGTGGAGTACAAAGACAGGCGGGACCCGTCCATCTACGTCAAGTTCCCGGTGGAGGGGAGGGAAAACGAGTACATACTCATATGGACCACGACCCCATGGACCCTCATAGGCAACCTCGCGGTCATGGTGCATCCTGACCATGAATACGTGAGGGCGGCGACAGAAGAGGGCGTGCTCATCTTCGCAGAGGCTCTTCTACCCCAGCTGGAGGATAAGCTGGGCCTGAGCTTTAAAGTGCTGGAGAGACTCAGGGGCCGGGACCTGGAGGGCCTCAGGTACAGGAATCCCCTCCGGGACAGGATAGCCATAGAATCTGGGGAGAACGCCTATCAAGTTATCCTGGCAGACTTCGTGAGCCTGGAGGAGGGCACGGGATGTGTTCACTCCGCCCCGGGCCACGGACCAGAAGACTTCGAAGCCTGCAAAGAATACGGCATAGAGCCCATCTGCCCCGTGGATGAGAGGGGAATGTTCACCCCTGATGCGGGGGAGTACGGGGGGAAACGGGTTAAGGAAGACGACAGCGTCATAATAGCCGACCTGGACGAGGCCCTTGTACTGTCGGAGGAGATAACCCATCGATACGGGCACTGCTGGCGTTGCAAAACCCCGATAATATACCGGGCAACTGAGCAGTGGTTCATCGCGGTCACAGAGCTCAAGGATCAGATGCTCGAGGAGATTGAGAGGGTGGACTGGGTGCCGAGCTGGGCGGGGTCGGCCCGCTTCAAGGACTGGGTTTCTAACGCCCGGGACTGGACCATCTCCAGGCAGCGTTACTGGGGGATACCGATACCTATATGGATATGCGAGGGCTGCGGAGAGATGGAGGTGATAGGGTCCGAGAGAGAGCTCGCCGATAAGGGATTCAAAGTCAAGGAGCTCCATCGGCCTTACGTGGACGAGGTAAAGCTGCCGTGCGGATGCGGCTCCCATAAGACCAGGGTGCCTGATGTGCTTGACGTCTGGTTTGACAGCGGGGTGGCTGCATGGGCTTCTCTGGGCTACCCATCCAGGGAGGAGGAGTTTAACAAATGGTACCCCGTGGACTTCATCACGGAGGGCCATGACCAGACCAGGGGTTGGTTCTACTCCCAGCTCGGATGCGGGGTTATAGCCTTCAACGAGGTTCCCTACCGCCGCGTACTCATGCACGGCTTCACCCTCGACGAGAAAGGGGAGAAAATGAGTAAAAGCCTGGGAAACGTGGTCCAGCCCGAGGAGGTTATAAGGGAGTACGGCGCGGAGGTTCTGCGCTTCTACGTCCTGTGGTCCAACAAGCCCTGGGACGACCTGCGCTTCAACTGGAACGAGGTGAAGGTTGTTCAGAAGATGTTCAACGTCTGGTGGAACGCCTACGTCTTCGCCACAACCTACATGGAGATAGATGCCTTCGACCCGGAAGGATCCGGAAAGGGGAGGGAGCGCTACGAAACAGAGGACAAGTGGATGCTCTCGAGGCTTAACTCCCTCCTCAAAACAGTTACAGAGTCCTTCAGCTCATTGAACCTAAATCGGGCAGCCAGGGCGGTGCATGAATTCATCCTCGAGGACCTGAGCAGGTGGTACATACCCCTGATACGGCCCAGAACATGGATAGAAAAAGAAGACCCGTCGAAGCTCGCCGCCTATGCGGTTCTTCACCAGGTGCTCCTGAAGCTCGCTAAAGCCATGGCCCCCATCACCCCTCATCTCAGTGAGGTAATGTATGGGAACTTATCCGGCAGGTTGGAGAGCGTTCACCTGGAGGACTGGGTGGAGGCGGAGGAGGGCCGCATAGACCCTGGCCTGGAGAGGGACATGGAGGTGGCGAGGAAGTACGTGGAGGCCGAGGCCTACGCGAGACAAAAGCAGGGGATAAAGCGCCGATGGCCGGTGAAGACCAGCTATTTCCTCCCCAGGGATGAGGAGGCCGGGGAGGCCATGAGGAACCTTAGGGAGCTCATCACCAAGGCCACAACCACCCTTGACTTCAGGATTCTATCGCCGGGGGAGAGGTTCAGAGGGATGAGGCTCATAGCTGAGCCAAACTTTGCCACCATAGGCCCGGAGTTCAGAGGCAAAGCCGCTAAGATAAAAGAAGCCCTGAAGAGGGTCGATCCCCTGGAGCTCAGGGAGAAGATAGCCGGGGGCTACGAGCTCGAAGTGGACGGTGAGAAGGTGCTCATAGAGGAGAGGCATGTCAACTTCACGGACTCCCTGGCAGAGGAATACTCCAGCGTCGACTTTGAATACGGAACAGTCTTTATAGACACAACCAGGAGCGACGAGGTCCTGTCCCTGGGGTACTCGAGGGAGGTGGTTAGGCGTATCCAGGAGATGCGGAAGGAGCTGGACCTCGACATAGAGGCGTTTATCGAGGCAAGGGTCGGCGTGGACGATGAGAAGGTAGTGGAGCTCCTGAACCAGGAGAATTCGCGGAGCTATATCTCCAACGAGACCAGGGCCAGGAAGCTGCTGATCTCCCGGGAGATCAAGGCCGATGGATACGGGAAGAAATGGAATATAGACGGGTTAGAGTTCCACATATCTGTCAAAGAGCTGTAGAGGACCCCTCTAATGGACTATGAGGAGTGGAGGGCCTTATACGAGGCTATTTCCAAAGACCTGGGGCTTTCAAAGACGAGAGACCTTGAGGCCGCCATGCTTCTGCGTGGACTCGTGAAGCCCCTTCCCCTTAGCGAACTCAGAAGGCTGATCCACGGTAAGACCGTGCATATCTACGGCGCGGGGAGCTCCCTTGAAGAGGTGAGGGACTTTCCCCCCACAACTAAAATATCGGCCGACGGGGCCACCACATACCTGATGGAGCAGGGTGTTCTTCCCGAGGTTGTGGTAACAGATCTCGACGGCAGAATAGAGGACCTCCTCGAGGCCAGCGAGAGAGGGAGCATCGCCGTGATACATGCCCACGGAGACAACATGGACAAGCTAAGGCTGTATGCTCCAAGGTTCAGGAGAGTCATTCCCACATGCCAGTGCAGACCGCCCCCTGGGGTGCATAACTTCGGCGGCTTCACAGACGGCGACAGAGCCGTCTTCATGGCGTCCCATCTCGGGGCTAAGAGGATAGTCCTCCACGGCATGGACTTCGGGGAGGTCGGTAAATACTCTTTCTCCATGGATACGCCGTGGAAAAGGAAAAAGTTGAAGTGGGGGAAGAAGCTAATCGATTATCTGAGAGACAAAAAAGACATCCAGATAGTTGAGGGAGAGCATGGCTAAGGTTATTGTTATAGCGAACAGGGGGCAGTACAACCACCGTATCTACAGGACCCTCAGGTACCTCGGCGTTGACTCCTCCCTGGTGCAGAACACCATAACCCCCGGGGAAATCGAGGAAGCCGGGGTGGATGGTATAGTGATCGGAGGAGGCCAGTACCTTGAGGCCAGCGGAAACTCCGGCGAGATCATTAAACACTTCGCCGGTAAGATCCCGATTCTGGGGATCTGCCTGGGTCATCAGCTCATGGCGAAGATATATGGAGGCGAGGTTAGAACCGCCCCTGTGGGGGAATACGCAGAGGCCGAGATAGTGGTGGACGAGGAGAATGACATATTGAAGGGACTGGGCCCGAGTTTTAAGGCGTGGGTATCCCATAAAGACGAGGTCTCCGTCATGCCCAAAGACTTCATCAGGCTTGCCCACTCAAAGACCTGCCCCATCGAGGCCATGGCCCACGTTGAGCTCCCCCTATACGGCGTGCAGTTTCACCCCGAGGTTGAGCACACGCCCAAGGGACCGGAGCTCTTTAAAAACTTTCTGAGGATATGCGGGATATAATCTTCACCCGGGATAACAGAGACTCGCTGTGCGTTCTCTGCCGGGGGGCAAAGCTTCTCTGCGGCAAGGCCAGCTGCCCGGTGATCGTGAAGTACTACGCCCATGAGAAGGTGCTGCCCCTCATCGACACCCTGGAGCTCAGCGGATCCTCCCCCCCAGGAGTCTTCGTCGGGCGCATCGGCTACCCGAAAATAAACGTGGGCCCCCTGATACCGCCTATCCACGGAGACACCTCCTACCTCGACCTGCCGGAGCTCTGGGGGGACAAGAGCATCGAGGACGTTGTCTCCTTCCGGTTCCAGCTGGTTAGGGGGAAGCACAGAGTAAACGCCATGGAGCCGGAGAAGGGGGGCAGGCTCCTGGACATTACCCGGGAGCTGGTGCTATCCAGGAGCCCGGCCGAAGTGGAGGCTTGCTTCACCAAGAGGCCGAGGAGCAGCATAGCCCTGGACGACGAGGTTCAGCCCCACGGCCCTTCGGCTCCGCTTCAGCGCCTGGAGGTGGGCTCCCTTAAAACCGATCACGTGATAGAGAGGGCGTACTACGACACCGATATGAAGGCGGCCGACGCCATCCTGGAGCTATACGAAAAAGGGACCTTTGTCTCAAAGATTCAGAGAGCCCTGAGCATGGGGTGCTTCGGCGTTGATAAAAACAGGAGGCTGGTGCCCACGAGGTGGAGCATTACAGCGGTGGACGACACAATCTCCAGGGCCCTGGTGGACGAGATAAAGGACTACCCCGCCATCAACGAGTACAGGGTGTATGAGTCCTGGCGCCTGGACAACAGGTTCATGGTTATCATGGCGCCCCTGGGGTGGAGCTATGAGCTGGTGGAGGCATGGTACCCGAACACCACCTGGAATCCCCGGGGAGACAAGGTCGTCTTGTACTCCAGCAGCGAGGGCTACAAAGGCAGGTGGGAATACGCTGAGATAGGGGGATGCTACTATGCGGCGAGGCTGGCGGTGGCCGAGGCCTTGAGGAAGGAGAGGCGACAGGCATGCGTGGTTATCCTCCGGGAGGCCCATCCAGGATATATAATGCCCGTAGGTGTTTGGAACGTTAGAGAGAACGTTAGAAACGCCGTGGCCAGGGAGCCGCGGAAATTCGAAACCCTCCGGGAGGCCCTCGGCTATGTATCCAGCAGGCTCGACATACCCATGGAGAGATGGCTATCAGAGTCAGAGGTTTTGCGGGGATTAATGCATCAGCGAAGACTGGAGGACTACATGCGTTGAGGATAAGGGAAGTCACCGTGAAAACTGCCCTCAGCCCCTCGCGCCTAGGGGGCTACGACTATGCCCTCAACCCCTACAGGGGATGTGAGCACGCCTGCGTCTACTGCTACAGCCCAGGAGTACTAAGGGAGACGAGGAAGTGGGGGGGCTTCGTGGACGTTAAGGCGAACTTGCCGAGGGTTCTCTCCAAAGAGCTTAAGAAAAAAAGAAGGGGGGTGGTGGGGGTCTCCACGGTCACCGATGCCTACCAACCCGTGGAAGGGCGTTTCAGGGTTACAAGGGCTTGCCTGAGGCTCCTCCTTA
>JALUUU010000182.1 GCA_027021185.1 archaeon
CTGCGTCATGTGCCAGAGCTTCGCCTCCAAGCAGATGTGCGTCATATCTCCAGAGCGCACACCGGGCTGCGGCTCCATCTCGTGGCTCGTGGCGAGGGCGGCAGTCAAGGTAGGGGAGGACAGCTCCATCTTCGAGATCCCCAAGGGCAAGCTCCTGGACCCTGAGAAGGGAGAGTACGAGGGCGTAAATAAGATCAGGAAAGAGAAGAGCGGCGGAGAGATAGACAAGGTGTACATGTACAGCCTCTTCGAGCATCCTCACTCCACAGGCTTAATGGAGGCAGTGGTGTTCTACATCCCAGAGGTCAGGGGCGTGGGGGTCGTGTCCAAGGACTTTATCGGAGACACCCCCTTAGGAATCAACTACAACAACATGTCCAAAATGATCGGCACCGGCGAGCCCATGGACGGCTTCGTCGGCGTCTCCTTCGAGCACCTCCGCTCCAAGAAGTTCCTGCAGGCTGACGGGGGCTGGAGCCGGGTTGTCTGGCTCCCCAAGAGCCTGAAGGAGAGGCTCCTGGAGTACATCCCAGAGGATCTCAGGGACAAGATCTCCACGGAAGGGGATGTCAGGGACCTCAAGGAGCTCAAGGCGTTCCTGAAGAGCAAGGACCACCCAGTGGTGAAGCTGTGGACAGAGGAAAAGAAAGAGGCTGCTCCCGAGAAGCCCAAGGCCGAGGCCGAGCCTCAGGCAAAGGCAGAGAGCAGGATCGTCCTGGGCGGAGGAAGGATAAAGATCCTCATGGAGGACAGCAAGATCCATATTGAGCGCATCGTGTTCAAGTAGGCGCGGCAGATGATAGTTGTCATGTCGAGGCTCAGGCTGAAGAGGGGGATGGAGAAACACTTCGAGGAGAGGTTCGCCCAAAGAGCCAGACTAGCGGACAAAGCGGAGGGCTTCATCTCCCTGGACGTTCTCCGGGGCGAGGAGAAGGGAGAGTACGTGGTCATGTCCCGGTGGAGGAGCAGGGAGGACTTCGAGGCCTGGCTCCAGAGCCCCGCCTTCGACTCAGCCCACTCCGGTACGCCCTCATCCCTGGCCGAGAAACGGCCAGAGGTGGAGATCTACGAGGTGGTTGAGATCAGCGCAGGCAGCGAGGAGGATAAGCCTTAATCCCGTGTGAGGAGATGATCAAGGAGTTCATCAGGAAGGTGGGTAGGGGGAGAACCCTGGCCAAAGACCTGAGCAATGAGGAGGCAGAGGAGGCCATGAGGCGCATCCTCCGGGGAGAGGCATCGGGGGAGGAGCTGGGCGCCTTCCTCATGGCCATGAGATTCAAGGGCTCCAGCATCGAGGAGCTGACGGCCTTTGCCAGGGCTGTTAAACGGCATTCAGGGGAGCTCAAGCCAGGGGTGGAGGGCTCTGTTTCCATGTCAGGGGCCTATGACGGCAAGGCCAGGACTCTGCACCTGGGCACCCTCTCAGCCCTTATAGCCTGCGGCGCAGGGGCGAGGGTGGTTAGGCACGGCTCCAGGGGAATCCCCCCTAAGAAGGGCGTCGGCACCATGGACGTCCTCGAGGCCCTGGGCGTCGATACCTCCATGTCCCCCGAGAAGGCAGGGGACGCCCTGAAGAAAACCGGCTTCGCCTTCATTTCCACGTCTGCCTTCAACCCCGAACTGGAGAACCTGTTAATGCTCTCGGACAAGCTCGGGGTGCGCACGATATTCCACACCCTGGCTCCGATGATAAACCCTGCCAACGCCCCTTCCCAGGTCCTGGGAGTGGCTCACTGGCCCTTCGCAAAGAAGCTTGCGGAGGTGCTCAAGAACCTGGGGATCGAGCGGGCCCTGGTCTTCCAGGGGATAGAGGGCGCGGACGAGCTCCCAATGAGGGAAACCCTCAGGATGGTGGAGCTTCTGGGGGGTGAGACAAGGACCGTGACCCTGTCCCCTGCCGACCTGGGGATCAGCCTTGACAAGGAGGAGCTGAAAACCGAGGAGGCCGTGAATGCCGAGGCCGCCGCGGAGAAAACCATCGCCGTCCTCAGGGGCGAGGAAAAAGGCGCCGCTCGCTCTGCCGCCGTGCTGAATGCGTCCCTGGCGATATACCTCTCGGGCAGGGCAGGGGGCTTCGAGGAGGCGGTCTCCATGGCCGAGGCGTCCCTCGACTCGGGCGCTGCCCATGGTAAGCTCAGGGAGCTGCTAGGATCCTGATCTCCACCTGGGCGGTTAGATCTCTGTCCAGCACCACCGATACCAGCATAGCCCCGAATCCCAGCTTCTCCGCCTCCCTGAACATTCTCCGCTGCCTCTTAGACGCTCCCTTGTTCCTGCCCCCGTTTTTCACCCCTGTCTTCACCTCCGTAACGTAGCCCCTGCACGGGTCCCCGGAGGCTGGCATGTACCTGTCAAGGCCTCCTCCCCTGAATACCTCGCACATCGCCTCCCTTGCCTGGAGCAGGGGATCGTTTCTGGGCTTCACCGCGAAGTAGTCCATGGTCTTCTGGTAACGCCTCAGAAACTCCACCTCGTAGTTGTCCGGTACCCCGGCCTTCTCCAGCACCCCAAGGACCTTCCAGGGCCGGGCCACGATGAATCCCAGGCTCCTGAGGTGATAGGAGGCCACCTCCTCCCCTATCCTCCCTGCCAGGGCGGGGTTCCCGATTATAGACACCTCGGTCATCTCCCTACCTATCCTCCTACGTATTGATATATGCTTCTCTGCTCATGTCCCTGCAGAGCCATGGCGATGTCCTCCTCTGTGTAGCCGAAGGGGCGTAGCAGGGTCTCCGTGGCCTTCACCAGGCGCGTGACATAGAACTCCGCGTCGTAGCCGTCTATCTCCCGCCATGCCTCAGCTATCCTCACCTTTTCATCATGCCTCCTGGACCTGTGGTCGGTGACGATGTAGCGCACTCCCTGCCCCGGCAGGATTCCAATCCCTTCTCTCCGCAGCTGCCGCAGGGCTATTTTGGAGAAGCCGTTCACCCTGTATTCCCTGAATCCCCGGGAGACTGTGACGGTGAACACCAGGTCCCCGGGATCCACCCTCCCTTCTATAAGCCTGCGGGCATATCTCCTCATGATCCTGAAGACCCCTGGAAGGGCGGCCCTGACCTCCCTTATGCTCCATCTCTGGGCGAGCTCCCGCAGGACCTCCTCCTGATACCTGGCTATCACCCCCGGGGTGCTGCTCATCCGCATCTCCACCCCCCGGACCTTCACCTCGCCGTTCTCCTTGAGGCCGTAGTATCTGTTCAGGGCGCCCACCCCCGTCTTGCTGGGCAGGAAAACTATCCACCTGTAGCGGGCCTCGAGGGATATGTCTATCCCCGTCTTGGAGGTGATCCTCCTGCAGACCTCCTCCAGCTCCCCTGCATCGCCGTCTCTCCTGAGCCAGAGAGAATCCACGAGGCCGTGAAGCACCTCGTAGCCTCTTTCCTCGGCCGCCTCCTTCGCCCTCAGCAACAGCTCCCTCCCGTAGGCGCATATCGCCTCGTGGCTCTCTATCCTGCCGAACCTGGAGTTGCGGTATCCCTGGTAGCCGAAAGAGGTTATGAGAAGCCACTTCAGCACCCCCTGCCGGGCCTCGTAGTCCCCGCCATCTCCGTTGCCCCTCCTCATGAGCTCCTTGTAGGCCATCCTCCTCTTGATGATGGGCCGCAGGGCCAGGGGAACGAGGCCCCGCCTCTTTATGCACACGTGGTAGCCGATTCCGGGCACCCTTTCACCGTCCTCCCTGCAGCACCCGCAGAGCACGGTCTCGGGGGAGATATTGTATCGCACCATTATCCCGGGGTACATGGAGGCGAAGTCCAGCTCGGCCACGTCCTCGAAGATCCCCACCCTGGGCTCGAAGATGTAGCCCCCTCTGTCTGCATGCAGCAGGCTCCAGGCTGTCTTGAAGTACTCGCATCCCTGCCTCTTCCACGGGACGAGGACGTCGTTCTCTAGGGCGCGGCGCAGCTGTATCGCCGTAACAGCGTTGCCGGCGGTCATCCTCGCCAGCCGCTGAGGGGGTATGCCGGAGAACCTGGACAGGTCTATAAGCCCCTCGATGCCTCCCTTCCTGAGGAGGAACCGCGTCCCGTCAAGGTGCATCCTCCCCTTCAGGTAATACGATGGCGGCCTGTAGACTATCCTGCCGTAGCTGTGGTAGCTCTTCCCCTCTCTCACCCGCTGTTTCTCTGGCTCCCTTCCCAGGTGGAACTCCTCCGACAGCCCGCTGACCCCTGCCCTGTGGTAGAGGTATGGCATGAGGAAGCTGTCCCCCCTCATGGTCAGGACCACGTCGGGATCGAGGCGGGCAATGTGGTCCGCCAGATCCATGAGGACATCTTCCTCCCGGCCCTCGCACTCCACACGCTCATCCCCCACCATGAGCACCGCTTTTTTCAGGGGGTCGCTGAGCCTGGCGACGCTGCCCCTCTTATCGGCCACGACCTCCAGTCCAACCTTCCTCAACCCCGGGGGCTTGTAGCTCAGGTCCTCCACGTCCTCCAGGGCGGAGTATTCCAGCCTCCCTGCCCGCCTCTTCACCTCCGTCAGGAGCATGGGCCTGGCGTCCCTCTTGACGAGGTAGCGCTGGGCTAGGTTTACGTCGACGTTGTATAGCCTGTAGCGGGACAGCTCCCCCCTAACAGCCACCCTGTATGCGAGCTTCTCGATGTCCGCGTATCCCCTGGCGACGACCCTGAGGAGGTTCTCTTCCTGGGCGCCGCTCAGAAGCCTTTTCCCGTTCTCAGGGAGCGCTTCTCTCAGAAGGGAGGAGTTCCTCAGCTCTTGGAGGAGGGAGCCCAGGTTTTCCCTAGCCGTGGCGGCGTAGAAGGCAGGGGTATAGGCGTCTCTGAGCCTGAGTACCTTGCCCCGACGGGTTTTGAGCCACACCGTCATCTCGTTGTTCCCGTAGTCCGGGTAGGCGTCGATTATCCAGCCCCTCATCCCCGCGCCTCTGCGAATCTCTCAAGAGTCGTCTGGGAACCGTGGGCGAGGAAGAAATCCCTCTCGGTGAAGCTCATCCCAGGGTCTTTCTCCAGGCGCACCTTTATCCTGTTCCTCCCCATGGTCTGCAGTACGTAGGCATAGTCCGCGGCCTCCATGAGTTGCGTCAGGTGCCGCCTCCTGAGCCCTAGGTGGGCTATGACGACGGCCATGTCTCTTCTGCGCAGCCCCCTGAGCCTTCTCAGCATCCGCCTCAGGATGATCTCCGCGTCCTCTCTGGCGACGTCCTCGCTGTAGATCAGCTTCAGGGGGTGGAGCAGGGCTAATATCGCCGGCTTTCCTTCGAGGGTTTCCTCCACCCCTCCATGGTCTTCGAAGAGGATGCTCAGCTGGTAGGCGGTGAAGGGTCGGGAAACATGGATCTTGCTGAGGATTCCTCGCTCCTCCAGCCCCCTGCTCATGCTTATCCGGGCTATTTCGTAGGGGCTGAAGGTGTTGGCGCAGTCCACGAACAGAACAGGGACGCCCAGGCGCGCGATGTTCTCCACCGCCGACCTGTAGAGGATGTGCTCTCCTATCCCGGTAGCGGATACCAGGAGGTGGAGGCGCCTTTTCTTGAAGCCTCCGAAGGCGTCGTCGAAGAACCTGACTCCAGAAGATACCGCATCTTCCTCCACGCCTACCGCCCATTGAAAAAGAGAACCCATGGGTATATATGCGGTGGGTTAGAGCGTGGGAAAAGTAAAGCTTTGTGGCATGTTCATTTTTTTGGGGTGGGGGGGTGAAGATAGGTGTCTTGTTTGGTTCATGGTTTCCATACGTTTAGGAAGTCTATTCGCTGGAAGTCGGCGTCGTTGGTGGCGATGTGTTTGATGCCATGTTCTTTTGCTATAGCCGCGTTTATCGCGTCGTTGCTCATAAGTCTGTATTTTTTAATGTAAAAACTCGCCTTTTTATGTGTTTTATCAGAACTTGGCAGGACCTTTATTCCAATAGAAGCGATCTTTGAGATTATATTCCTATATTTCTCCAAGGTAGCGATTATTTGGGGGTTATTCTTCATCTCTTTTAAAACTCTATCTGGTCTGAGGTTGTGTTTTTCAATGATCTCGGAAAACATGAGCTTATGAATTACCTCGCTTATCACGAGGATAGATGTGTAGCCTTTGATCTCCTGGCTTTCTACTCTTTTCAGAAAACTCATGCATGACTCAACATATTCTGGCACGGCGAGGATATCGTAGATAAAAATGTTGGCATCTATAAAAACAGCAGCCCCTCGGGGGATATCTTTCATCTAATCAGCCCACATGGAATATGTGATCTCGTCACTTTCCGCGATCTTTTTAGCCAACTTGGGGTCGATTTTTATAGCTCCGGTGATTTCATCCACCACGCTTTTCTTTCTCTTGATTTCTATCTCGATTTCTTCGTTTTCTTTTAGGTCGAGTTTTTTTAGGGGTTTTATTACGCCTTTTCTGTATATGGCGGTTATGGGCATTTTTTTGTCTCCTTTTAATTATTCTTTTCTTTTAACTTTTTAAAATTATTTTGCCGTGTTTTGGTTTTTTTGGAACTTCTTTCGTTGTGTTCTTAACTTTTTTTGGGTTTTTATATGAGGTGGGTTAGAGCGTGGGAAAAGTAAAGCTTTGGGGTGCTGTCGCCATTGTATGGATCCATTAACCTGGTCGCGGACTTTTAAGGCAGGTTTAGATTATAAGATTTTCTAGGGGTAAAACTTCTAAATTTTGCTACAGCGACGCTTTGCAATCATCATTTTTCGAAAGAGAATCGGCTAAATTTTTAATAATATAAAGTATTTAAGATGTATTTTCCTAATATAAACCTATATAAACTATAATATCATAAAAAAGTTGCATAAGTGGCTAAATAATTAAAAAAATTAAAATTCTCTGCTGCATTGGCGTGTTGGGCGCCTCGCCTCTGAGGGGTTTCATTACCGGCTTTGCGGGAGATGCGGAGGCGAGGTAGTAAAAAAGGGCGTTGAGATGAACTACAGCGCAAAGGTGAGGGGCGGCGATGAGTGGCTGCGGACGTTTCTAAACTATATTGACCATAGGAAGTGCATAGGCTGCGGGAGATGCGTTTGGGCATGCTACAACAGTTGCTATGAGCTTCGTGAAGTTGACGGCAAGGTCAAGTCCTTTGTCGATGAGAGCAACGTTGACAAGTGCTTCGGAGACTGCCACTGCCACACTGTCTGCCCTACCCAGGCGATGGTTTGCAAGCCCGTGGACGTTGAGGAGTTCAAATACAAGGCAGAGGCTAACTCCAAGGCAGTTGCTGAACCAGGAGAGGGCTACTCCCTCAGAAAGAGCGGGGAGCCCTGGAGGCAGCAATTCGAGCTGGAGATAGACGGGAAGAGATGCACGGGATGCGGTGACTGCATCGCTATATGTCAGCAGATGGTATTTGACATGGAAGACGTGGATGGCGGGGAGGTCGCTGTTATAGTTGCCCTCGAGATGTGCATGGGGGACATGCACTGCGTCAGCATCTGTAAAGAAAACGCGATACTTCTTAAGGCAACCCCTGCTGCAGACTATAGGAAGATAAGGTCCAAGTTTCAGGGTAAGGCAACAAGGGAGCAGATATCGGAGTTCACCGACGGAAGCATGAGGCGGGTCTGGCGATATATTTAATCCCTGTACATGGCGGTTCAAAATGGATAAACGCTGTTCCTCTGTTCCTGATGACGCTGGTAAGGATGGGGATACGTGTGGGTGTAGAGGAGACGGTAAAAACAGCCAGCTTTTCACATTTGGTCTGGGAGGGATTGTAGCTTGCTGTGGGGCTATAGAGCTCCTCGGAGGAGCCGCTGCTCTGGGGGGCATAGCATCAGTTCTCGGCTTATCCACCGGTTTAACGTATCTGATCCTTGTCGGTTTGGCCGGATCATTTTCTGCTCTCATCGTCCTTCTATATCAAAAAAACAGGAGGGCATAGGGTGAAGAAGTCCGTACTGCTCATCGCTTTAATTATCGTGCTGGGGGGCTGCCTCTAGGGAGGAGGCGAAAAAACCGTGTCACCGGAGAGCAAAGCCGTTGCCACAGGCAACGCGGTGGGCCATAGAGCCCCTGATTTCTCCCTGGTTGACATCAATGGGGAGCGCTTGATCCTAAGCGAATTGAGGGGCAGTCCAACGGTAGTCTGGTTCTTCGCTGCCTGGTGCACCACCTGCGTACCTGAGGCGAAGGCTTTGTCAAAGATTCACAGAAGCTACGCTGGAAAGGGCGTGAAGGTGGTGCGGATAGATGTTT
>JALUUU010000183.1 GCA_027021185.1 archaeon
ATAATTTTTTCCTGGACATAGGGACCATCAATACATGTTCTCCGGCATCTCCCAGGTGGCGGCGCAACTTAAGTCCCTCCTTGCCTCCGGGATAAACATGGCAACAAAACTCTCCTCTATCCAAGCCTCTCTCTAGAAAAGACGCCATGAAGCGATGTTTATCACCGAGGTCATCGTAAAGCAGGAGATGGCTTCCTCTGTCGTAGAAACCCTCAACAAGGAAAATCTTCTCAGGATGCCTGGCGAGGTTTCTCATGTCCGCCCTCTTTATGCAGTGCATCATATAGGCTCCTTATGGACACCTACCCACCCAAAGTGATATTATTATATCATTATATATAAATATTTTTGAAAATAAGATAAGTATTCACGAAATCACGGCATCCAATGGCTTCACCTGAGATCTCTTATAAGTCCTAGAACCCTTCTACCAAGGGGGGCAAGATAGTACTTTTTACTGTTGTCCTGCTCTAGTATCCCTGTCTTCCTGAGCTCTCTAAGATGAAAGCTGAGCTTTGTCGGGTCCTTGATACCCAGGTTCTCCTTTATCTGGATGAATCTAAATCCCCTCTCATTTCCTAGGAGCTCTACTACCTCCAAACGTGTGGGGTGCGCTAGGGATTTTAAAACAGAAACCTTGCCCTCGGGCAGGCAGGTGTCTGCCAGTTCATCCTCAAACCTCGCCTCCTCCAAGACCCTTCCAACTTTTGCAACTATCTCTGAGGAATCGAAGGGCTTAACTATGTAGTCACTGGCCCCCCGCCTCATGGCATCCACAGCGTTGTCAATAGTGCCGAAGGCCGTTATCACAATGACCTTGGTCCTCGGCCTGAGTTTTTTAACCTCCCTCAACACCTCCATGCCGTCCATACCCGGCATCATTAGATCAGTTATTACCAGAGAATAGTTTTCACCGCCTAACCGTTTGAGGGCTGCCTCTCCTCTGCCGACAGCCCGCACACTGTGGCCCTCTTCTTCCAAGACTTCTATTAGGCACTGCCTCGTTTTCTCGTCGTCGTCCACGAGGAGTATCCTAGCCATGTACACCGCCCTCCCTCAGGACAACGGCGAAGGTGCTTCCCCTGCCCTTTGAGCTTTTTACCTCTATTCTCCCCCGGTGATTGGTGACGATCATGCGTGCTATAAATAGTCCAAGACCGGTGCCTTCCCCCCTGTCCTTGGTGGTGTAGAAAGGGTCGAAGATCTTATCCAGATCGCCGTTTGGAATACCCTCTCCGCTGTCCGATATTTCCACTCTTACTTCACCACCTGCTTTCTTAATCGAGACGTCAAGTTTTCCCTCCTCTGACATGGCGTGGATGGCGTTTAAGATTATGTTGGTGAAGACCTGCTGGAGCTCCACTGCGTTTCCCTTCACCAAGACGCCGTTAATTATATTCTGCCTCACATGTATTCTTTTATGCATCAGTAGCGGGTTAAGGGAGGCCAAGCACTTATTAATCACCTGGTCTAGGCAGACAACCTCGTGGTCCACTTCACTTGGTCTGGAGAATTCAAGAAGATTCCTGAGGCGGCCGGCAGCGAGCTCTGCCTGATCTTTAATCAACTCAAGCTTTTCTTTATCCCGTCCTCTGGCTTTTCTAAGTAGCATGTCTGCGTACAGGATAACGTTGCCCAGAGGGTTGTTCACCTCATGAACCACCCCTGCCGCTAGCTGGCCGACAGAAGCCAGTTTCTGAGTCCTGAGAAGGAGCTGCTCAGTCTT
>JALUUU010000184.1 GCA_027021185.1 archaeon
ACCTTTCCGCAGCCTCTGAATCGTCTGTAACTATTTGCTGGGCTAGCTCGAATTTTTTCTCAATGGGCTCGATTATCTCCTCAAGGCGTTTTCTCCTCTCCTTGAATGGCTCGTCTATCATAGTAACGCCATCTACGAATAGGATGTCAAATAGGTACGTCTCAAAGGGAATCTCCTGAATCATCTTCTCCACATCGTATTTGCGCCTGAAACGCCTCAGTATATCCTGGAAAGCCTTGGGCTTTCTTGTCTTGGGATCAACTGCAACCGCCTCCCCCTCTATAATAGCCTCTTTTGCCTTGATGGCCTTCTTAGCGTATTCCACAACATCTGGCAGCGCGTGTGTAACATCCTCTAAGCGCCGTGAGAAGATTTTAATCCCATGTTTTCCTTTATGGATCTGAATCCTGGCACCGTCATATTTCACCTCAAAAGCAGCTTTGCCTATATCCTCAAGGGCATCTTCTATAGAGGGAGATATTTGAGCGAGCATGGGCTTTATAGGCACGCCCACGCGGACCGAGAGTTTCTTCAAGCCTGCTTCGCCTTTCTTCTTGGCAGTTACCGCCACAACGCCGAAGTCGTTTGTCAGCATATATGCCCTCTCAACTGCCTGCGGAGAAACATTAAAGGCCTTAGCGATGGCATCCCGCACTAGCCCCTCCGCCACCCCAGCCCTGAGCTCGCCCAAGACCGTCCTGACGATGTATCTGGCCTCAAGGGGCGTGGCATCCATGAGCAGGTCTGCTAGGAGCTTAGTTTTTTTGCCCTGAGCCCCACTGCCAGTGCTTCTGGCAATCTTATCGAAGTTGGAGTAGACCCTTGAAACCGTAAGCCTCTTTGAAAAAAGGGTGGCCTGGGTTTTCCTGGATAGAAGTCTCTCCACGGCCTTACCCACATCCCCCTCCTCTCTCACAATGTTCTTAAGGACCTTCTTCTCAACGCCTGTAACGAAGCAGACGGCGTCATAAAGCAGGCCTGGACCGATACCCAGATCTAATGAACTCCCCTCGGGGAAAATTTTCCCCATGGTGAGTATTGGTATTATTGGGAGCAGGTCGTCAGGGGTTTTAGAAAAAAATTCCGCGAGGAGGGATGTCTTCTCGAGCTTGCTCGGAGTGGCCTCTAGCTTAGTGTAGAGGTCAACTAACTGGGAATATTCCATTTTAACTACCTATGGAGTGATTTAGAGAGGCTGGCTATTCTGCAGAGGACGTCTGTTCTGGTTATAATCCCCCCCACCTTTCCCTCTCCGTTCACAACTATAAGCCTGCTGACGTTGTGGTCTTCCATCTCCTTTATGGCCTGATGGAGGAAGGCATTCCTTGATATTGTCTGGATTTCCTTGGTCATGATTTCGGATACGAGAATATCCTCTTTATTCTCAGCCAGGGCCCTGGCCACGTCTACCGTGGACACAACCCCAACAGGTTTATGGTTCTCTACTACGGGGGCACCCCTTATCCTCTCTTTTAGGAGAATCCTAGCAGCCTCCCTGACAGTGGCGTTAACTGGTATGGTCTTCAAACGCCTCGAGGCCAGGTCTATAACCCTCTCTTTGGGCACGCTCAGCATCTCAAGGATGTCCACCAGGAGGAGATTGTCTATGTCATCTCTCCCCAGTACCCTCCCCTTCAGCATTAACTTGTTTACAGGTGTTGGGCCTATCACCACAACGTCGTTAACATCAATCTGCCGCATTTTGCCCAGAACGTGGACC
>JALUUU010000185.1 GCA_027021185.1 archaeon
GATGCATGCCACCGACGAGCGGATAAGCACCTGGCGGGACCTCGGTGTGCTGCCTGAGGGCGGGGACAGGACCATAACGGAGGGCATGCATCGGACCACCATGGGTGTGGATGCTGATCCTACAAACCTTGTTCTTGGAGCTGTCAAAGGAGGAATAGTCGACGGCTTCCTGGGCCTGCATATGGCGACAGACATTCAGGACGTGCTCTTCGGAACGCCCTCTCCCAAGATGAGCGAGGCCAGCCTCGGTGTCCTGGATGAAGACTATGTTAACATCGCCGTCCACGGGCATGTTCCCATATTGTCTGAGGCCATCGTCGAGGCAGCTGAGGCCCTGGAAGAGGAAGCGAAAAAAGTAGGCGCCAAAGGTGTTAGAGTCGTCGGGATCTGCTGCACCGGTAATGAGCTGCTCATGCGTCAGGGCATTCCCTTAGCTGGGAACGAGCTGAACTCAGAGCTGGCGATAGTGAGCGGAGCCCTGGAAGCAATGGTCGTCGATGTCCAATGCATCTTCCCAGCGGTAACCAAAGTGGCGGAGAACTATCACACTAAGATAATAACCACATCCCCCATAGCCAAGATACCCGGTGCAGAGCACATTGAGTTTGATGAGAGGCGCGCCGACGAAATCTCAAGGGAAATAGTGATGAGGGCCATAAGGAACTTCCAGAACAGAGACAGTTCCAGGGTAAAGATACCTGACATCAGGACAAAAGCCATGGTAGGGTTCTCAGTGGAGTCCATCCTCGAGGTCCTTGAAAAGATAAGCCCTGAGGATCCGCTGAAGCCTCTGATAGACAATATCGCCAATGGCAACATCAGGGGAGTCGTTGCAATAGTCGGCTGCAATAATCCAAAGGTGAAGCATGACTTCATGCACGTGGAAATGGCGAAGGAGCTTATTAAGAACGATGTACTGGTTATTGCCACCGGCTGCGCCGCCATCGCCCACGCGAAATACGGGCTGATGTCTCCTGAGGGCTACAAGCTTGCTGGCAGCAAACTCCAGGAAGTCCTCAGAGCCCTGGGTACGGCCGCTGGGGTGGAGGCCCTGCCCCCTGTGCTCCACTTCGGTTCCTGCGTGGATAACTCCCGCATAGGTGTCCTGCTTAAGGCTGTGTCAGAGAAGCTCGGTGTACCGATAAAGGATCTTCCTGTGGCTGCCAGCGCTCCAGAGGCAACGACGGAGAAAGCCATGTCCATCGGCACCTGGGCGATCTCACTGGGGGTTCTGACCCATGTCAACCCTGTGCCTCGAATCCTGGGAAGCGCCTACGTTACAAATCTGCTTACCAGAGATGCCGAGGACATTCTGGGCGGCAAATTCATAGCCTCCTCCGACCCCAGGGAAGCCGTGAGAATGCTCCTGGAGCACATAGACGCCAAGAGGGAGAAGTTGGGCTTATCCGCCTAACTCCTCCACAATTTTTTTATTTAGGTCCCTGCTAAGCTACCTAAGGCGTATCTAGGGTTCCTCCAGAGGAGTTACCATGAAAGTGAAGGATATAATGACTAAATACGTGGTAATGATCAAGCCCGATAAGTCTGTGGACGATGCTGTGAAGCTCATGGACGATGAGGGGGTCACTTGTCTCCTGGTCGTCCGCACCCATCCATACAAGATCTTCGGCTTGGTCACAAGATTCGACGTTATAGGGAAAGTGGCGGGGAAAAATCTTGATCCTCGGAAGGTTGAGGTCTTTGAGATAGTGCGCAAAGACATGGAAACTGTGTCCCCTGACGATGATGTGGCCGATGTGGCTTCGAAGATGTTCGAGAAAAGATACTGGAGGATGCCGGTGGAGGAAGACGGCAGGATCGTAGGGATAATCAGCGGAACCGACATCTGGAACAAATTTCTCAAAAGATGAGATAGTATTTTTTTACCATGGCCCCAGTCGATAGGGGACCATTCCTTTCCCGTATCGAAATAGTAAGATATTTAAGCTATAAAGTGTGACTTTATATCCACGGGGAGTTTACCCCGAGGGAGGTGAAATTTATGGGGGGATATTCTCGTTTTAGCGAGTTACGCTTCAGTAGGCGCTCTTTTCTCAAGGCTTCCGCCGCCGCCACTGCAGGAGTCTTACTGGGTGGTTATGTCACTCGGGACAGTTCAGCCCGCTTATTTGAACCTGTCAATGCCCAAGAAGCAGAGTCTGGTACAAAACTCATCAAGACTATCTGTATTTTCTGCGCCGTAGGTTGTGGCGTTAAAGCCCGGGTGGAGAACGGTGTCTTAACTGGGTTAGAGCCCTGGGATGAGAATCCGATAAATGGAGGCCGAATGTGCTGCAAAGGGGCGAGCATACCTTCCAGCGTTGTGAATGACAGACGCCTGAAGTCGCCTATGATAAAAGAAGGCGGCAAGTGGCGGAAAGTTTCTTGGGATGGGGCCTTAACAGCCATAGCCAAGAAAATGAAGGATATCAGGGAAAAATATGGGCCCGACGCTGTGTTCTTCGCCGGGTCTGCCCACGTTACCAACGAGGCCGCCTATCTTCAGAGAAAGTTCATGGCTTTCTGGGGCTCCAACAATATAGACCACCAGGCAAGAATCTGCCACTCCACGACTGTTGCGGGGCTGGGCAACACCTGGGGCTACGGCGCTCAAACCAATAACTTCAACGACATGCGCCACGCCCGCTGCATCCTCTTTCTGAGCAATCCCGCGGAGGCGCATCCGGTGAGCTTCCGTCACATCTACGCAGCTAAGCGAAGGGGTGCCATACTCATCACCGCCGACCCGAGGTATTCGCGGACGGCTGCCCAGAGCGATCTATGGCTGCCTATGCGCTCGGGCACAGACATCCCTTTGATCCTTGGAATGGCTAACTGGATACTGACCAACAATTGGCATGACGAGGAGTTCATTAACCAGAGAACCAACGGGTTCAAGTATGTGAAAAAAGTGGTGGAGCAGTATCCTCCGGAGACGGCTGCCGAGATAACCGGTGTTTCGGCGGAAAAAATAAAGGAGGCTGCTCGCCTCATGGCCCAGAATCAACCCAGCACTATACAGTACGCCATGGGGGCGACCCAGCACGAAGTCGGGACAAATAACATTAGGTCTTTTGCAATACTGCAACTCCTCCTGGGGAATGCCGGCCAGGTTGGTGGAGGAGTTAACGCCTTCAGAGGCCATGACAACGTGCAGGGAGCCACTGATCTGGCCGTGCTGGCTAACACCCTACCCAGTTACTACGGACTCTCTGACGGCGCCTGGAAGCACTGGTCCAAGGTCTGGGGGGTAGATTACAATTGGATGGTAAGCAGATTCGCCTCAAAGGATTTTATGAATAAGAAAGGCTTCACCATGTCCCGGTGGAGAGACGGGGTATTGGCCGAGCTGGAGCTCGGTCAGCCCTCGCCTATAAAAATGGCCTTTCTCTGGGGACACAGCACTCCATCTCAGGCAGGCATGGCGATAGTCAAGAAGGCCTACGAAACCCTTGAGATGCTAGTTATAGTGGATCCTTACGTGGAGAATGCCGCAGCCCTTGCGGATAAGGAGGACGGAATAGTTCTTCTTCCCGCGTCAACGACCTGGGAATCTGACGGAACGGTAACAGCGAGTCCCCGGCAGGTGCAGTGGCGCAACAAGGTTCTAGATCCCCTGTATGACTCGAAGCCGGACGTGATAATCCTCCTGGAGCTGGCGGAGAAGCTTGCGGAGGTCGACGATCCTGGCTGGAAGGATTTTGGCAAGAACTATTCGAAGATACCTGAGGACATATACGACAAAGAGATCCGTGTAGGAGCACGGGCAATAGGGATGCGTCAATCAACGTGGCGCCTCAAAAGACAGCAGGAGTATGACTTTGCCTTCGATACAGAAACCCTTAGAGCCACCGGAGGCCCCGTCCACGGCGAGTACTGGGGGCTGCCCTGGCCCTGCTGGAACGACGAGCATCCAGGGACGCCTATTCTCTACAGAAACGACGTACCAGTGGCTGATGGTGGTCACGACTTCAGGGCGAGATGGGGGACAGAAGCCCCAGACGGCACATCCCTGCTCTCGGCCATCGGCGGACATCCTGAGCTGAACCCTGACGGAACGCCTGGGCCTGGATGGAAGCTGGACTTGACCACCGAGTACAGAAGGCTTATAGCCGCCAACAAGGTACCCTATGGACGGGGAAGGGCGCGTTTTTGGGCGTGGAATCTGCCGGATCCTGTCCCAGTTCACCGGGAGCCTCTCTGGACGCCGAGGCCTGATCTGGCAGGGAAGTATCCCGCCTACGAGGACAAGGTGTATGGGGTTCATTTCAGAGTAAAGACCAAGGCCAGGAGCATCCAGGAGGCCTTCATAAATACCAGGCTATACGAAAAGTATCCCCTGATATGGACAAGCGGCAGACAGGTGGAGCACCAGGGCGGGGGATCCATGACAAGGTCTAATCCGATTCTGTCCGAGCTGCAGCCGGAGATGTACGTTGAGATACATCCCCGGGACGCCCATGACAGAGGTATAAGAGACGGCGATATGGTCTGGGTTTCCAGCCCGCGGGGAACGGAGTACGGCCTTACCATTGCCAAGGCATATGTAAAGGCGCGGGTAACCCGGGGCATAAGGCAGGGTACAGTGTTTATGCCATTCCACTGGGGAGGCGTTTTCCAGGGGGAGAGCTATGTGAGGAGGTATCCTAAAGACACCGCGCCCTTGGTGGTTGGTGAATCTGCGAATATAATCGCCCCACCGGGTTGGGACGCCACAACCCAGATGCAGACGACCAAGTCAGGTATGTGCGAGGTTAGTAAGGAGCGTCCAGCAGAATAGAGGAGGGTGAAAGATGGTTACCATGAAATTTCTGCCTGATATGTATGTTAACAGGTGCATCGCATGCAAGGGGTGCGAGGCAGCCTGTAAGACCCAGAACAAGACCCCCGAGAACATAAGGCGCATAAGGGTTGTTACTTTCAATAAGGGCGAGCCTAACGAAACCAACATCCCGATGCCGTGTCTTCACTGCACCGATCCACCGTGTCTCCATGTCTGCCCTGTTAACGTGATCTATAAAAGAGAGGACGGTGTAGTGCTTCTGAACAAGGAGGGCTGCATTGGCTGCGGTTACTGCCTCTTCGCCTGTCCCTTCGGTGCCCCCCAGTTCGAGCAGCTAGGGGCCTTCGGCACCAAGGGAAAGATGGATAAATGCACCTTTTGCGTTGAGCCTTATGAGCAGAGAGACAATCAGGGAAAACTCATTAAGAGAGAGCCTAAGCCCAGGTGCTCTCTTTTTTGTGCAGCGGAAACCCTGCTAGCCGGCGACGTTAAGGCGATCTCAGAGAAAATGAGGCAACGCCAGGGATCTACCATATTCAGGAGCGGGGGAGCGGCTAAGACTTTTCTAACGTTCTGAGGCATGGGAGGTGTGATAGGTAAATGAAGGAGGACCAGATAACCCTTGTATCCCTAGCTGTAGCCTTCATCGTTCTTGGCTACCTGATATACTACACGGCCTCCTTTTCCTCCCAGGACCCGGGCGCTTACTTTGCCGAGAAATCCCTTCGGAACGTGGAGGCCGCAGAACTTCCGGGGATTTATAAGGACGCCGCCGTCTTTAACGGGAAGGTGAACTCTCTCATGTACGCCATCGTCGCTGTCGGAGCCATACTCATCGCCGTCCTTAGCCTCCTTGAATACCTTAAGTTTGTAAAGTTGGCGAGGAAATGAAAGAAATCAAGAGATTCTCCAGGGTGCAGATATGGGTCCACACCCTGCTAGGGCTTTCCGTAATGGTTCTGCTGTTAACAGGGCTCCCCATAACCTTCTCAGATCAACTCGGCTGGTTTATGAGCCTAATTGGGGGACCGGGAATTACAATGCTTCTCCACAGGCTTGCAGCCTGGATGCTCATATTCACCGCCACATTCATAGGTGTCCACTTCATCTTAACCAGGACACTCCTGCGCAGGGGAGAAGAGGTTCTCTTTACCCTTAAAGACCTAAGAGACGCGATATTGGACATGAAATATGCCCTGGGGCTGACAGATGAACCCCCTAAAATAGGAAAATATGACTGGATAAGGAAAATGAACATGGCAGGGGTAACATTTTTCGTTATCCTTATGGCCGCCACTGGACTGATGCTCTGGTTCCCCCTAGAAGTCGCATCCAGCGTCTCCCTCACGACAATTATCGCGGTGAGGACTGTACACGCCGGCTTGGCGATAGTTTTTCTATTGTTCCTCTTGGCCCACACCACCTCTATTCACCTTCGCCCTGATAAATTCCCCATGGACATGAGTATTTTTACGGGTTATATGACCCTTGAAGATGCCAAGAAGGAATTCCCTCTATGGGTGGAAAAAATGGACCTAGAGGCCGGAGACGGCGGCTCTGTTGTAAAATCCCAGAAAAATTCTCTTTACTACCGCCTGTGGGTAGGCGCCGTTGCAGTTTCCTTCCTGACCCTAGTGATCGGCAGCCTTAGACTGAGGTCAGAGGGATTGGCCGGGCTCAGACTCATTGACGCAGGGGCATGGGCCACCGTGGGGCTCAGCACTGCCCTCGGGCTCACACTCCTGTATCTCGGAGCGATGATCTACGGCCAAGCCAAGGGTCTTGGGAGAAAATCATAGCTGAGCTATAAGTCTGTGGATCAGGGCCCTGTCCTCTTCCAAGAAACCCCTAGTCACCATGGCTAAGCCCCTGTAAAAATTCGCTGCAGGGGTCTGCTGGACATCCTCACAGAACCTCTGAACCCAATCCATGTTCTCCTCAATAAACTCCCTTTGCAGCCTGAGTATTGGAGCCGTGTCTTTTCCCTGCTCCAACAGGTCCATGGCTATGCCGCATAGATGGGCAATAAACTGCAACTCAGATCCTAAATGGTCCTCACTTATTCCCGATTCTGGTGGAATCCTCAGTCCTGCCTGCAGGTATATTTTCTTTATTCGGAGAGTTGTTTCCCCGTATACGGGATCGCCCTCATACGTGGACTGATAAGGCATTATCTTTGATTTCCCTGGACCCAGAAAGAGGCGAACATATTCGTCCTCGATGTCCCTCATCAGCTCCTCAACGCTCTCAGCCTTTTCTACGCAGCTGTTAATCTCTCTGAAACCCCTCTCAATGTCATTGTTCCTTGTTCGTGGAACTGTGAAGGCCCCTTTTTTTATGTCCTCAATGAACTTTCTGGGAACGCCTCTGGCATACACCTCCGACAGGAACTCGTAGAAATTTTTCCGGGCGCCCAACACCCTTATTATCTCATCTATCGTCCTCCCCTCCCGTAAATCCCAGGGATTTTAATGCCCTGCAGTCTGGGCAGTATTTCAGTAGTTCAGGGTCGAAGGGGCTGTGCTCCCCCAGCCTCGCAACTGTGACTCTTAGGGCATTTTTGGATATCGTGGCCTTTCCGCATGCCGGGCATTCGAGAATCTCTCCTCGGCATGCAACCTCCTCCCTTCTGTCAATCAGCCTTTTAAAGTCTATGGATTTATCCAGTATCATCGCCTTTTCTGGACATGATTTCACGCATAGTCCACATGCTATGCAGAGAGCATGGGAAAAAATGAGCTTATCTCCCTCTTTCTTCACCGCACCCAGGGGGCACATTACGGTGCATGTGTTGCATAAGGTGCATCTGGAGTCGTCAACAGAGATCAAGCCAAAGGCTGCAGCTCCTTCCATGGTTTCATGCGGAACAACCCCTGTCTTTTGGGATAGCCTGCTTAGGATATCCAGGAGGCCCATTCTCTTGTTTTCAACATCTATGGGTCCGTGGAGTACTATGCCAGACTTGGGAAGGGATTCTACAAAAGCTCCAACCTGAGTAGTGAATTTTTCTGGATCCGTGGACCTAAGAGGGAGGAGTCTTTCACCGAGTTTGAAGGCTTGCAAGACGGCATCAGAGAAGTCCACTGCGTTGTCATAGGAGGAACCATGGAGGCACTTCACACAGCCCAGGAGTATTACGCCGTCCGCCCCCATTGCATAGGCCGCCAGAATTTCCAATTCAGAGATGGTGTTTAGGCATGGCACCAAGAGGGGAAGAACAGGGTAATACTCCCTCCGCTCTCTTCCCAGAGCCTCCAGCAG
>JALUUU010000186.1 GCA_027021185.1 archaeon
ATCTTCTCCTCCATGACGAAACAGAGGTGGAGGCTAAATACACTGAAGGCGTGGAGAGCCTGGATGACCTTGTAGGGATTGTTAAAAGAGCCCGGCCCATTAAGAGAAAAAAGGGAGGCAATGCAGGATTAGAGGTTTCCAGCAACTTTGCCAAGAAGGACTTTATGCGCGCTGTGGAGAAGGCCAAGGAATACATATTCGCAGGGGACATATTCCAGGTGGTAATCAGCCAGCGTTTCAGCTGCAGCCCCAGGGCCGAGCCCATGGACATATACCTCAGCCTTAAAGAGGTGAACCCCTCCCCCTACATGTATTTCCTGGAGTTCGGCGATCTCAAGATAATTGGATCCAGCCCAGAGGTCCTGGTAAAGGCTGATGGGGAAAAGATCGTCGTGAGGCCCATCGCAGGTACACGACCCCGGGGGAAGGACGCCGTGGAGGATGAAGCCCTCACCCTGGACATGCTGAACGACCCCAAGGAGAGGGCGGAGCACGTTATGCTCGTCGACCTGGGGAGGAACGACGTGGGCAAGGTTGCCCGATTCGGCAGCGTCATCGTGGACGAGTTTATGAGCATAGAGAGGTACTCCCATGTCCAGCACATCGTCAGCAATGTTACGGGAGTGCTTCAGGAAGACAAAGACATGTTCGACGCTTTTGAGGCGTGTTTTCCCGCAGGCACAGTGAGCGGCGCCCCAAAAGTCAGGGCAATGGAGATAATTGATGAGCTGGAGCCCACGAGGAGAGGAATCTATGCCGGGGCCGTGGGCTACTTCTCCTTCAGCATGAACATGGATTTCGCCATAGCTATAAGGACCATAGTTATGCAACAGGGCGCTGCGTATGTCCAAACAGGGGCAGGGATAGTTGCCGATTCCGTGCCTGAGCGGGAATACATGGAGTCTGTCAACAAAGGCAAGGGGTTGATAAGAGCCATTGAGAAGGCGGAGGGTGGAGATGAGGAATAGGGTGGTGATAATCGACAATATCGACAGCTTCGTCTACAACCTGTACCAGTACGTCGGCGAGCTGGGAGCGGAGGTTGTAGTAAAGCGAAATACCATCGGGGTTGAGGAGGTCAGGAGCTTCAAGCCCGACAGGATCATAATAAGCCCCGGGCCGGGCATACCTGAGAAGGCCGGGTGCAGCGTGGACGTGATAAAGGAGCTGGGAGCCGAGATTCCTATCCTGGGGGTCTGCCTGGGCCATCAAGCCATAGGCGTTGCCTACGGAGGCGTTGTTGGGCGCGCGGGCACTATTATGCACGGCAAGACCAGCATCATCACCCATGACGGACAGGGGATTTACAGGGGAGTTGAGAACCCCATCAAAGCCACCCGATATCACAGCCTCGCCATAGAAAAAGACTCTCTGCCCAGGGAGCTCATGGTGACGGCAACAAGCGAGGATGGCACCATCATGGGGGTTCGTCACCGCCGCTATCCTGTTGAGGGTGTGCAGTTTCATCCGGAGTCTATTTTAACCACCTCTGGTAAAAAACTCATAGAGAACTTTCTGAGGGTGAGGCCATGAAAGAGTTGATAGGCAAAGTTGTAGAGGGGATGGACCTGACCAAAGAGGAAGCTGAAAAAGCCATGAAGAAGATAATGACCGGCGGAGCCACAGATGCCCAGATAGGTGCTTTCTTAACTGCCCTGAGGATGAAGGGGGAGACCATGGACGAGATAGCTGCCTGCGCAGGGGTTATGAGAGAAT
>JALUUU010000187.1 GCA_027021185.1 archaeon
TATAAAAGTGGCGATGCTGTCGTCTATAAGCCCCACAACTGAAGATATCATGAGAGAGGAATTCGATTTACTCGAGGACTACGTGCTGAAGCCCTGTGCAACCGCAGAACACATAAAAAGACTTGGAAACAGATGAACTCTTCTAGTTTATTTAAACATTCCAAGATTAATGAATAACTTTTATATACTCGCCCTCCGCCTCTCTCGTAGTGCCTATAACGAGTCTCAGCTCATCCCTCTCTGTAACCTCAAGAATGCCCCTGGCCTCCACGAGCTCATCGGGAAGTGCCTGGCCGGCATAGGTGTGGGTATATGAGCACAGCTCGCCTTCGGTGCCGTCCTGGAATCGCACCCTGTAGACCGCTGGAGAGTCGTAGGCTAATGAGGCATCGATGATCCTGCACCTGAGAACTGCCTCACCAACCATCAAACGCCCTTCCGCCATCCGCCCCAGCTCGTTTGGTTCTCTTACCAGCAGGATGTCAAAAATTGTTCCATCAATTATCCCTCTGTGATTTTTGCGTTTCTCATGCCAGAGGAACTCCTGGAAAGCCAGGGTTTTTTCTTTAGGAAAGCGCTTTTCGTATACGCGCCTCCATTCCTTTTCACTAAGCTCTTTCACGGCGCCATTTTTAAATAGCTCTTCCAGGATCTCCCGGGCCCTTGTATGATTTTTTATGCCATAGACGACGAAGTCTATGTCTGATCCTGCGCTGTGGAGCTTCACCAGCAGGGAGCCTGTGACACCCTTTTTCTCATCAGGTATCTCGGAAAAAAATTGAGAGAGTTTCTGGACCTTTTCCTCCAGCTCATCCCTTGGTTCTCTCATTATCTCCCTGAGCCGATCGTCTGGGCGATATATCCTCACTACCCGGTCTTTTGGAACCCACTGCCCCCTGTCGTCTACGTAGATGGGATAATTTTCTCTCAGATACTCTTCTGCAGCCGCCGTGGAGGATGCCTTGGCGTATCTCCTTCCTCCTCTGCCTCTTTCCCCGCTCTTATCTGGATAATATCGCAAGTATGCATGGTATCTGTCTTTCGAATGAAAATATGACACAGAAGAAAAAATAAGGCCCTCCTGTGTCTCTAAAAAGTCTCTAATCCTCAGCATGAAGTCAGCCCTTTATTCTGCTAAGATGCCTGGCGGTTTTTACTGCTTCACTGGAAACCTCTTGGATAACCCCTTTTTCTATAACGAAGTGACGGACACGTATAGAGGGATAAATCTCGTGGATGTCTTCAAGGGCGAAGTGGAGCTGAAGACAGTGGGGTGATCCATCCATGGTGAGAGCAGCCAGCTCCTTAGGACCCTTCATCCGCACCATCGTCAATAGCTTCCAGGCCACTTCTTCCATGCTCTTGGTTGTGAGACATGTGGAAAGCCTCGTATGCTCTTTGAATCCCTTCACAATATCTGGATGCTCGAGGGGGATGCAGGAGCTGTATACTAATATTTTTTCCTCGATTATCCTGGATGTGACACTGGTCTCTAAGAGCTCAGGGTCCTCCTTTCTGTTCTGGGCTACCCTATCTTCCATATCTCGTCACCAACATAATGGATGTTTTCAACGCATTTTCCCTCTTTTTTTTCTTCAAATTTTCTGCCGTCCCACAGCGCCCTTCCTATGGCCAGGGGTTTTCCATGGGTCTCCTCCTTTACCACCACGAGATCTCCTTTTTTAATCTCTGGATCATAGTCCACTATCCCTGGACGCATGACGTGAGCACCTCTTGTTATGAACCTGACGGCTCCTCTATCCACAGTTACAAACCGCCGCTTGTTCTCCAAAAGCAGTGCCCCCTTGACCGTGGGGAAATAACTGCCATCGATTTCCAGGATAACAATCTCCCCATTTACCATTATCAATCTTCCAGCGTCCGTCTCTAAGGCCTCTACTCTATCTCCTTTTCTGATAAGAGCGGCGTATTCTGTATTTTTTTCTCGCAACTCTCTGATGATGTTCTCTACGGCGCTTTTCCTGAGATGGTATCTGGTCCTAATTTTCATGGCTCACCGACAAGTTTAAATAGTCCCGCACTTAGAAAAAACTTACTCCAAAAGGCAAGGACGTGAATCAATGGCCCAAAAACCCCTGGATGTGCTGCACAGTTCTCTCGAATCCCCGGTCCTGGTAGGGCTTAAAGGGGGGAAGGAGTACAGGGGGACCCTTAAGGGCTACGACATACATATGAATGTTGTCCTCCAGAACGCCGACGAACTAAAAGAGGGAAACGCTGTTCGGAGGCTCGGACTCGTGATTATCCGCGGGGACAATGTTGTATTCATCTCTCCATAAGAAGGCATAGCAATGGTTAAAGGAACAGCCTCCTTCGGTAAAAGAAACAAACGCCTGCATATCCGTTGCCGGCGATGCGGCAGGACCTCCTACCACGTCAAGCACAACTACTGCGCAGCCTGCGGCTACGGCAGGACAAAGAAGCTCCGGAAATACGCGTGGCAGAGCAAAAAGGTCAACAAGAGGAGGGTCCGTTGAGGGGTAAAGCTTGCTGAGGGATAAATGTGGAGTGGTGGGGATTTACTCAGGCTTAGGCACTGATGTTTCTCCATCTATTTTCTACGCCCTTTACGCCCTGCAACACCGTGGACAGGAGTCATGTGGAATAGCTACATACGACGGCGAGTTCCACATCGAGCGGGGAATGGGCCTTGTCCCGGAATTCTTCGATCTAAATAAGCTCAGCGACCTTAAAGGCAACTTTGGAATAGGCCATGTGAGATACTCCACAACCGGGGAATCCAAGATAGAATGTGCACAGCCCCTTGTAACGACCCACTCTAAAGGAACCCTCGCCATAGCGCACAACGGAAACATAGTTAACGCCATGGAGCTTAAACGGAGCCTGGAGAAGTCCGGCCAGGCGTTCATATCCACCACAGACACCGAGGTGATAGCCCACCTAATCGTGAGACGGCTCGCCAAGGACGAGGACATAGTCACGGCCATAACCGAGGTCATGAAAAAGCTCATCGGCTCTTACTCTCTCACCATCTTAACAGAAGACATGCTGGTGGCAGTTCGCGATCCCCTGGGCATCAGGCCTCTGTGTCTGGGAGAAACAGACGGAACAACTATTGTAGCATCGGAAAGCGTGGTTTTCGATGTGCTGAATATAAAGTTCATTAGAGACGTTAAGCCTGGGGAAATTTTAGTGATAAGCGAGAAAGGGATGAAGAGCTATCGTCCCTATAAACTCAACAGAAAAGCCCACTGCATGTTTGAGTATGTCTACTTTGCGAGGCCGGACTCCATTATCAACGGGATCCCTGTGTACAGCGTGAGGGAAAAGATAGGCATGCTCCATGGCGAAAATGACGATGTGGAGGCGGATTTCGTATCACCGATACCCGACTCTGCTATTCCCTTCGCTCTGGGATACTCAAGGGTCAGAGATATACCATACATGGAGAGCCTTATCAGAAACAGATACGTCGGCAGGACCTTCATACTGCCAGATCAACAGGCCAGAGAGCTGGCCGTTAGATTGAAGCTTAATCCTTTGCTCTCAAACGTGAAGGGGAAAAAGATAGTCCTATTCGACGACAGCATAGTCAGGGGTACAACTTCCAGCAGGATAATAAACCTCCTCAAAGACGCCGGAGCAGAGGAAGTTCACATGCGCGTAGGCTGTCCACCCATTAAAAGGCTGTGCAAACTTGGGATAGACATGCCCACAGACCGGGAGCTTATAGCCAGCGACAAAAGCGTTGAAGCAATAAGAAGGGAGATAGGTGCGGACTCCCTCAAGTATCTGAGTATAGATAACCTCATGGAAGCTATAGGAATGGGGGAAAACGAGCTCTGCCTTGGCTGCCTTACAGGGAAATACCCTGTGGAGATATCGAAGTACGAGCAGGTGCCTCTACCGGCATTTATCGAGAAGGCGTGAGACCCGGGTTTAAGCTCGGCATCCCCAATGCTTATATATTTTAGTGTTAATATACGCCTTGAAAAGGGCCCGTAGCTCAGCCTGGAAGATCGCTCGCTTGGCATGCGAGAGGCCCCGGGTTCGAATCCCGGCGGGTCCATTCCCATCGATTTTTAAGGGTGATGGAGATTAAGCCTAGGCTGAAAGAAAAACGCTGGAGCAAGGAAATCGAGGAAGAAATCTTCACCCACTGGAAAGAAAACGAGGTATACAGGTTCGATAGAGACAGTGAAAAGCCTGTTTACTCCATCGACACCCCCCCGCCCTACGTCAACACCCCCGTGCACATAGGCCAGGCCACTACCTATGTCCTCATGGACATGTTCGCCAGATACAGGCGGATGACCGGCCACAATGTACTCTTCCCCCTCGGCCTGGACAGAAACGGCTTACCAATTGAAATGGCCGTGGAGAAGAGGTTCAACATCAGGCTGAAGGACGTTTCTAGGGAGGAGTTTCTGGAGAAGTGTAAGGTTGTTCTAGAGGAGAGCACCCTCGCCTCCACTGAGTCGTTCCTAAGGCTGGGCATAGGCTTTAACTCGTGGCGCGTAGGAACTGGGATAGGGGAGGTGTATCTGACGGACTCCGAGGATTACCGGGCCCTGACCCAGGAGACATTTATAGATTTATGGAACAAGGGGCTGATCTACGAGGCAGAGAGAATAAATAACTACTGTCCTGGCTGCGGGACCACGATAGCCGACGCGGAGATTGAATACTCAGAGCTGCCTACAAATTTCAATGAGATCATTTTCAGAGTAAAAGAAACCGGAGAGGAGATAATAATCGGCACAACCCGGCCTGAGCTATTATGCACATGCGCCATGGTAATATTTAATCCAGAGGACGACCGCTACCAGCACCTTGAGGGGAAAACCGCCATAACGCCCATTTTCAACAAGGAGATCCCCATCAGATCCCATCCCATGGCGGAGATGGAGAAGGGAACAGGCCTGGTGATGATGTGCTCCATGGGTGATACCAGCGATATCCGCTTTTTCAGGGAGATGAGGCTCAAACCTGTTATCGCCATCGACGAGAACGGAAGAATGAACTCCAACGCTGGCTTCCTCGAGGGACTGAAAGTGGCTGAGGCCAGAGAAAAGATCATTGAAAAACTCAGGGAAGAGGGTCTCCTGGTGGCTCAGAAAAAAGTGCTCCACCGCACCCCTGTTTGCGAGAGGAGTAAAGACCCTGTAGAGTTTATAGCTATGCCTGAGCTATACGTCAAGCAGGTTGAGTTCAAGGAGGACATGAGGAAGCTCGCAGACCAGATAAATTTCTACTCACCCGCATCTAAGCAGATTCTTCTGAACTGGATAGACTCCATAAGCATAGACTGGCCCATCTCTAGACGCAGGTACTACGCCACAGAAATACCCATGTGGTACTGCAAGGCGTGCGGGGAAAACATCCTGCCCTCAAAGGGAAGATACTACAGACCATGGAAGGAGGACCCCCCCATAGGGGCATGTCCAAAATGCGGCGGCCGTGAGTTCAGGGGCGAAGATAGGGTCTTCGACACGTGGTTTGACAGCTCTATCACGCCCCTCTACATCCTAAAGTACTCGCGGGACGATGAGTTTTTCAACAGGAATTCTCCCTGCTCCCTGCGTCCCCAAGGCAAAGAGATCGTGAGGACGTGGCTCTACTATACCTTGCTGAAAGACTATCTCCTCACCGGGAAGTGCATTTTCAGAGACGTGTGGATAAACTATCACATTGTCGACGAAGACGGCCGGAAAATGTCTAAGTCCAAGGGAAACGTGATCGATCCCAAGGACGTTCTAGACCGCTTCGGCGCCGAGCCTTTCAGGCTCTGGGCGGCCGTGGAAGGTAACCTGGATAAAACTGACTTTAGGTGCTCCATGGAGCGTATTCAGGGGGCTGGTAAGACCATAACAAAGCTCTGGAATGTCGCCAGGTTCGTATCCATGTTTCCGTATGGGGGAGAGGATTTTGAGCTTACACCTCTGGACAAGTGGATACTGAGGGAAGCCAATGATTTAATAAAAATCGCCCGGGAAAAATACGAGGTCTACAACTTCCACGAGCCAGCGATACGTATAAAACACTTCCTATGGGAGACCTTCGCATCCCACTATATTGAGCTCGTAAAAAACAGGGCATATAATAGGAACGGCAACTTCTCCCATGAAAAGCAGATGGCAGCCATCTACACCCTTAATAAATGCCTCGACATAATTCTCAAGCTACTGGCCCCTGTAATACCCATGATAACTTACAGGATATACATGGTTCTCCGGGGACAGGACATCCACTTCCAGGAGTTCCCTGAACCGGAGGAATATGAAAGCCCGATATCAACCAAAGACATCGAGGAGCTTGATAAGGCAATCTGGCGCGCCAAAAAAGAAAAAGGGCTCAGCCTCAGAGATGAGGTAAAGGCGGCTGTTTTACCAGAAAAGCTTAAAGATGTCTCCGAGGATATCGCCGGCACCCATCATATACTGAAGGTGAGCTTCGGCAAAGAACTGAAGCTAGAGTTCTAGGTATAAGAAAACAGCGAAGCGTCTGCTCCTATCTTCTCTGTCCTCATTATATCCTCTATGGATACGATGCCCACCAGTTTTCCTTCCTCCAGCACTGGGAGGCGCCGTATAACATGAGCCGCCATGATCTTGGCCGCGTCTTTAAGGCTTTTCTCTGGCGATATCGTCTTGAGGTCTTTGGTCATTATCTCCCCTACCTTAGTGTCCAAGCTTCTACGTTCAGCGATGATCCTGTAAGCCAGGTCCCTCTCCGTGATGATGCCCACAACTTTTTCACCCTCCACCACTACGAGACAGCCTATTTTGTATTTCTTCATTATCCTCGCCGCCTCGGCCATAGTTGCCTCGGGAGAAATTGTTTTAACGTTCTTTACCATAACGTTCCTAACCCGCATATCTAAATATTTCTTATTCAGACCATATATTACTTATGAAAAAAATCGGGTTTCTCATTAACCCTATCGCTGGCATGGGCGGCAAGGTAGGTCTCAAGGGTACCGACAACGAGGCATATAGAAAGGCGCTTTCTCTCGGTGCCAAACCGGTCTCCACACATAGGGCTGAGACAGCCCTAGAGAACATTTCACCCCGCTCTGCCCGAGAAATCCTATTTTACACGTGCTCTGGCAAGATGGGCGAGGATGTTCTGAGAGAGCTGGGTCACAAATACGATGTAGTCTATAAAGCCCCTGAGGAAACAACCTCAAAAGATACAGCCCGCGCATGCCGTGAGTTTCTCAAAAAAAGTGTTGACCTCATACTTTTCTGCGGAGGAGACGGCACAGCTAGGGATGTGGCTGATGCTGTTAAAAATGAGGTGCCAATCTTGGGCATTCCTGCAGGCGTCAAAATGAGCTCCTCCGTGTTTTCTGTTACCCCTGAAGCAGCCGGAGAACTCCTCAGCATCGATGAGCCTGAGATAACAGACGGAGAGGTCTTAGACATGGATGAGGAGGAGTACCGCAGAGGAAGGCTCAGGGTGAAGCTCTATGCTGTCGCCCACACCATAATGGCTCCAGATAAAATCCAGCAGAGTAAAAGCGTGTTTTTCGGGGATGGAGAGGAGGAGTCTAAGGAGGAAATAGCCAGATTCTTCCAAGAGTTCATGGACGATGAAACACTGTATATCCTTGGTCCCGGGAGCACCGTTAAGAGTATATGTGATTTCCTGGGAGTTGAGAAAACCCTGCTTGGGGTGGATGTTATGAGAGGCGGCAGGATTATAGCGAAAGACGTAAACGAAGAGAAGCTTCTTGAAATCCTCAACAGCCACAAAGACTCAGAGGCCGTGATAATTATCAGCCCCATTGGCTCCCAGGGATTCATATTCGGCAGAGGAAATCAGCAGATAAGCTCAGACGTTATCAAAAAGGTCGGCCCCGAGAACATACTGGTGGTTGCGACTCCTCAAAAACTGCGACAGACCCCAGTGCTCTACGCAGATACCGGAGACAAAAAGGTGAATGCCATGCTGAAAGGCAAAATTAGAGTGATAACTGGTTACCGGATGGCGACTCTGCGGGAGCTAATCACAGATTAAAAGAAAAAATTTATA
>JALUUU010000188.1 GCA_027021185.1 archaeon
ACCTTCCTTAAATGTCCTCTCATCGTTCTTTTTCGGTGTGAAGTGGGCGGCGTCAGCGTTTATGGAGATATTCACAGGGAAGGCTGGCTCAGCTCCAAGCTCCTTAATCCTGTTTTCAACAAATTCCGCCACCTCAAGGAGCTTCACTTCTGGTTTAATTTTTGGTATCACTTCCTCTCTAACCTGCTTGAGTATCTCTCCTGCCCTGATTGTTTTCTCTATCCTTTCCTCAAGCTCTTCTATCTCTTCTATATCTTCTCTCTCGCCATTACTCACCGTATCATCCTCCTACTGTTACTCCCTCACCTTAAATCAACCCTGTCGGGATAGGGAGTAAGAACTTCGCAGCCGTTCTTTTTAACAACTACGGTATCCTCAACCCTCACACCACCCCATTTCCGGTAGTAGAGTCCGGGCTCGATTGTGAAGACCATGCCAGCCTTGAGCTTTTCCCCACTTTCGAATATCCTGGGCAGTTCGTGAACTTCCAGGCCTATTCCGTGGCCTGTGGAGTGTATGAATCCCTCCCCAGCTTTATGGCGAAGGGTGTGGTACCCGTGGTCTTCGAGAATATCGCACACTCTCTGATGAACCTCGGAGGCAAAAACGCCCTCCTTTATCATCTTGATGGCCTGATTTTTGGCCTCAATGCAGGCTTCGAGCATTTCTTCAATCTCTTTAAAATCCTCAAGCAGAACTGTTCGGGTGAAGTCAGCATGGTAGCCGTGAACCCTACTCTTAGGGAAGATGTCCACCACCACATGCTTCTCCATCTCACCCATTCCGATGTGGTGCGGGTCAGCAGACAGCTTCCCTGAAGAAACAATGGTGTCCTCTGCAAAGTATTTTCTGGAATACAGGTAGGTTTCAATCTCGCTCCTGACTGCCTCACACCTCTTTCTGGCTTTTATGAAGTTAAGACCGTGTTCAAATGCCCTGATGGTAACCTCTGCCACTTCCTTTATCTTCTCGATTTCATCTCTCCTCTTAACAGCCCTCATTTTGGAGAATGGATTCTCCACAACTTCAACTTCCAGCTGTTTGAGAAGATAAAAGGATAGGAATGAGGGGAAGTTGGAGGGGACGAGCACCTTTTTTGCTCCGTGGGAAAGAAGAAGTTCCAGATAGGTCTGAGCAAGGGCCGTTCTCGGGTCTTTGTAGTAACGTAGGTTTTCATAGTAGCCAATATCTCCAAGCCCCGCAATCTCCCTTACCCTGCTCTCCCTCTCAGCCCTGCCCTTCTCCATGTCAGGTACCACCAGCAAATCGGTGCCGTCAGAGCCGAGCACGTACAGAACAGGGTCGTGAACCCTGAATCCTGTTGAATAGAAGAAGTTTGCATCCCTGCTGCTGGCATACTGGACAAAGAACTGGGCGTTGTAGGTTTCGAGCAATTCGGTTATCATGTCCAAAGCAGAGCCCGATAAAATAAAAAATTATTCCCAAATATGTTGGGACTGGTAGGGTGTCAAGAGAGCAGGATGGCGAAAAACGATGGCGCAGATAAGATGTTTTCTAATCATTAGCCGGCTCTTCCAGCTTGATTCTATCGATCCCGATTTTATCATACGCAGAATCGGAGCTGATGATTTTTCCCCTCACAGTGGGCAGCGTGAAATGCGTCAGAAACCGGAATAGGTAATCGATATCTACCACTCCTCAATCCTCGTTCTGTACCTCATCCACAGAACGCTGAGAAGTGGGCC
>JALUUU010000189.1 GCA_027021185.1 archaeon
TTATCTGCTGGGGGTAGCCTAACCTCGGCCTCGGCCGATGCCTCAACCTCCCTCAGCTTTTTTTTTATCTCACGGAATCGACGAAGGCCCGGATGTTCTCCAGGGGCACTGTTGGAGGTATGTCGCATCCCGGCATCAGGATATACCCGCCTCCCTCGGCTGCTGCCTCCAGGCATTCCCTGGACGCCCGCCTCACATCCTCAGGGGTTCCGTTGTTCAGCACCACCACGGGGTTAACGTTCCCCGCGATGCATATTTTCTCCCCGAGCTCCTGCTTGGCTGTGGATAGGTCCACTTTGTGGTCAAGGCTGAAGCATGCCGCCTTTGAACTGGCTACTTCGTGGAGCTTGTCCGAGGTGTTGCCGCAGATGTGGAGGAGGGTTTGAACCCCCTGTTTTTTCATGGCTTTCACGAATTTTACGAGCCCCGGCAGGGCGAAGTCCACGAACTGCTTCTTAGAGATCAGGTCCCCTGAGGCCGTGGGGTCGGCCACGCTGATGACCTCTAGGGTGCCGTCCTCAATCAGGGGCTCATAGAAGCGCTGAAGAAGCTTAACAGAGAAGTCAACCATCTCCCTCACGAAGTCAGGATTCTTGAACACGTCCCGCATAAGGGCCTCAACTCCCCGGAGATTCGCGGCCTTGGTGAAGGGCCCCCAGCAGGTGGTTGTGACCAGGTATTCCTCCCCGATTTTGTCCTCGACGATGCGGGTGGCTTCTCTGATATTGTTTATCACCGCGTCGCTGTCCACGCTATCCAGATCAAGGCTATGCAGTTCCTCGGGGGAGCCGACTATGGGCGCGGCCAGGTCAGGGGCTCCGATAGACCGTATCTTGATCTCGCCGCCGAGGGCGGCGGCTAGAAAGTTGTTGTATCCTGAGCCAACGTACACGATATCTGATCGGAGCTTATCCGCGGTGGAGATGACGACCCTGGCGTACTTCTCCGGATCCGCGATCAGGTCCATGAAAGTGCTTCCTGAGCTGTGAACAGTCCACATCCCTCCCCCAAAAATCGCAGCGGGAACCCTCTCAGGCTCCCCCAGCTCGAAGGCCTCCAAGACAACCTCTTTCGGCTTCATCTCATATCTACCTCTATTTAAATTATGGAAGTTTCAGGCATTTTTACTCATCCTCCTTCGGCGGCTTCATATCCCCCCTGATCTCCTTCTTACCGAGAAGGGTGTCCACAAAATCGCTGTAGAACCTGTGGAGGGGATGCCCGGGATCCGAAGGCAGGGCATGGCGCTCCTCCCATACAAAGGCGGGAAGCATGGAGTCGACAGTGGCGACCGCAGGCAGAAGCCACGGAGCGCTCTCCACCGGGCCGAAGAGGAGGTAGTCCTGCCACATGAGGGCGGCCAAGGCGTGGACCGCGGAGTCGAGGGCTATGAAACCCTGTTTCTGGAACTGCCTCTCGGTCTTCCGCTTAACCATATCGCTGCCGTTGGATGGTGCGCAGCCCACGGGAAGTCCCAGCTCTTCCTTGACCAGCTTACCCGCCAGGAAGGCGAAGGCCGAGGATGGGACACTCATCAAGGAGGTGTCTATTAGGCAGTTCTTGAATCCTGCCTCCCTGGCCCATGGCAGGAGGTCTTTCCGCAGTATCCCCAGCTTCCCGGCTATGCTGGGGTCCTTGGAGTTGAAGGCCACGAGGATAACGTTTTTGAGCTTCAGCTCCCTGATGGTCTCTACCTCCAGCCGTATATCCGTGCTCCAGGGGGCGAGGCTGTTGTATATGTGCCTGTCCTGGAGGTTCTGCTCGGCCACGTATCTCGCAGCCCCGAGCTTGGGCTTGAGGTTCCATATATCCGTGGAGAAGGGCATGTCGGTGACGCTTGTAACGAAATCAATGTATCTCGACGCCTCCTGGGAGTAGTTAGCGACAAGGTCAAGGCCCACCGGGATGCCTGTCTCGTCTGACAGGGTCTCCAGTTTGTTTATCAGCTCCTCCGCCTTGTCCTTGTTGAACTTTGCTTTCTTCCTGTCTCTCTCGCTCTCCAGGACTTTCTTGTGCCCTGAGTAGAACATGCTCCCCATCATGAAAGTTGGGTTTTCTCCGGGCTGCCCCCCTATTTTCACTCCCCCTATCTCGCATATTTCCTGATGCCTCTCAAAGGTAAACATCTCCTCACCCCGGTATCCTGTCGAGAACGTTCTTTATGTGGGGGAACTTGTCTTTCATGTGGGGGAAGTGCATGGCCATCATGAATTCCTTCTGGAAGTCCTTGTCGACGGTGAGCTCCACGTACTTGATCTTTCTAGCCACCTTGTTGGCCTCCTCCCTCGTGTCCCTGTTCAGCAGGGCTATCCTCGCCCCGTCCCCAGCGGCGTTGCCCACGGCTACGACCTTGTCAAGGTCGCAGTCAGGGAACATCCCTATGACCATGCTCGCCTCTTTGTCGATGTAGTTGCCGAAGGCCCCGGCAAGGATAACCTTGTCCACCGCGTCGACGCCGTATCGCTTCATCAGGATCTTGCATCCCGTGTAGAGGGCGCCCTTGGCGAGCTGGATCGCCCGTATGTCTGCGAGGGTAACGGTTATGTCCTTGTTGATGGAGGTGTCCTTTGCCCAGGCCAGGACGAACTCGTACTGCCCTTTCTCGTCCTTCCTCAGGCGATCTGTTTTGACCTCCGGGTTGAAGTTGCCGTTTTTCTTTATTATCCCGGCCTTGAACATCTCGGCCACAGCCTCTATTATGCCTGAGCCGCATATTCCCCGTGCCTTGGCGTCTCCGATCACTTTGTACTCCACTTCTCTGGTCTCTGGATCGATCTTGACCCTCTCAATGGCTCCGGGGGCGGCCCGCATTCCGAACTTGATCTGAGCACCTTCAAAGGCGGGGCCCGTGGCGCAGCTGGTGGACAGGAGCCGATCCTTGTTCCCCAGAACTATCTCACCGTTGGTCCCTATGTCTATGATGAGAAGGATCTTGTCCTGTTTATGGGGCTCAGTGGCCACCACCACCCCCATGTTGTCAGCGCCCACGAACCCCGCCTCTATCGGGAGGAGGTGAACATTGGCACCGGGATTGGCTTTTAGACCGAGGTCCCTGGCCTTAACGTCGATGGAGCTGTGCATAGCCGGGGGGAAAGGCGAAAGCCCCAGGTATTCTGGGTTTATATTCAGGAAAACATGATGCATGCAGGTGTTCCCCACCACCGCCAGCTCGAGGATGTCCCTGGCCTCCACCCCTGCCTTCTTGGTGACCTTGGAGATTATCTTGTTCAAACCCTTGATGATTGCCCTGTGCATCTCCTTGAGACCCTCTGGATGGGTCATGGAGTATGTTATCCTGGACATGACGTCCTCGCCGTACGGGACCTGAGGGTTCATCATGGACTCTACCTCTATTACCTCCCCTGTCTCGAGGTCTGTGAGGTAGCCAACAACCGTGGTGGTTCCTATGTCCACGGCCAAGCCGAGGCTCCTCTCGGAGTTTCCGGGCTCGATCCACGTTATCTCCTTGTCCTGCCACACGGTGACCGTGACCTCCCAGCCGCCTTTCCTCAGTGCCTCGGGCATCTCCCTGGCGGCCGGATAATCGATCTTCAGGTTCCTTAACCCGTGGGTCTTCTCCAGCTCTTTGAGCAGCCTCTCCAGGTCGCCCTCGGGGTCTTCTAGGGTGGCGGGCTTCAGCTTCACGAAGTACTTCCTGATGGCCGGGTTGAGGGAGACATCCAGCTCTCCCGCCGCCTTCCGGATTACCTGGCCCCCTCCCCTGCTCTCCTCCGGGATGTAGACAAGGACGTCTCCCTCGACCCTGGAAGCGCAGGCCAGGCGGTAATTCGAGGCTATCTCCCCATTTTTCAGATGCTTTTTCTCCGAGTCTGTCATGGGGGAGAGATTGGACAGCCTGGAGTTTATGCCGTATTTCTCAAAGAATCCCTCGTGAACGACTACTTTGCATTTGCCGCAGGTGCCTTTTCCGCCGCATACCGACTCTATCTCAACCCCGAGCTCCTGGGCTGCCTCCCGGAGGGTTACCCCAGAGTTCACTCTGCCTCTTCTGCCCGATGGCTGAAAGATAACTGTGGACTTCGTCATATCTTATCCTCTCGCCTCATCTCTCTCAGACTGGATATCATCTTTATCGCCTCTGTCAGGGCATTGCTTGCGTCTCTACCGTAGCCGTCGGCGCCGTACATCTCAGCCACCTCCTTAGTCACCGGCGCCCCGCCTATCAGGATCTTCACCTTCGGGTTCTTTGCCCTGATCTTCTCGATGACCTTCTTCATCCCCACCATGGTGGTGGTCATCATGGCGGAGAGACATACCAGGTCGCTGTCTGTCCGCATCTGCTCCTCAACGAACTTGTCCAGGGGGACGTCTTTGCCCAGGTCATGGACGGTGAAGCCCGCGACCTCGAACATGAGCTTCACGATGTTCTTACCTATGTCGTGGACATCTCCCTCGACGGTTCCTATAACAACTTCTCCCTTGAGCTTTTTCTTTCCCTTGTCCACCTTGACATGGGGCCTTAGGATGTCGAGGCCTGCGTAAAGGGCGTCGGCGCACATCAGGACCTCCGGCACGAAGTACTCGTTTTTGGCGAATAGGTCGCCCACAACCTCCATGCCGGCGGCTAATCCTTCGAAGATCCCTTCGTTGGCGTCGTATCCTGCCTTAAGCCATTCCTCTGCCAGTTTCTTGACCTTATCCTCGTCGTACTCTATGACCCCCTCCCTAAGGCCTTTCAGAAGCTCTTCCTTATTCATTTCTCCTCACCAATCCTTCCACTTCCATATTCTGCGGTGGCCTCCACCAGGGCGCGCATGTTCTCGGCCTTTGCCTCGGGCCATATGTCGCATCCCGGCATCACACCGTCCACCCCTGCTTTAATCGCCTTTTTCACAGCCTCCCTGACCTCCTCGGGAGTCCCCTTGACCAGGAGGTTGAACGCGTCGATGTTCCCCAGGATCACGGCCTCGTCCCCCAGGGCCGCCCGGGTGGCTGCGACATCGTTTTTCTGCTCCACGCTGATAGCCTCTGCACCGCACTCCTGCATCATGCCGACTATGGGATTAGTGTCTCCGCAGATGTGGAGAATCCTGAGTCCATGTATCTCTGATATAACCTCCTTGAGGGGGGGCATGATCAGGTTTTTGAACATTCTGGGGCTGATGATGTCCGCGGACGCCCCCATCTCCCGGACGGTGATGAAGTCCGCCCCCGATTCTATGAGGTGATTGCCCAGGGCGATGAGAGGGGCCTTCAGGGAGTCCAGAAGCCGTCTTATGTCTCCCTGGCGCTTGAAGGAGTCTTTGAGGAGCTCGTTGAGGTCCATGAGCTGCCCCGCCAGGGTGAAGGGCCCCAGGATATACGAGCCTATGGCGACCTTTTCCCCCATGTCTCTCTTAAGAATCTCCAGGGCCTTGGCCACCAATGGTATCCTCCCCCTCTCCAAGAAGTCCTCGGGCATAGATAGCTCGTCCCCCGTGTGCAGAATCTTTGTCTTAACAGTGGGATATATTATTCCCTCAGAGTGCTCGTAGAAGTTTATCCTGCACCCCAGGGCCTCAGCCTCTACTCCGAGATCAAAGGGGGCCACCGCTGATTCGTATCCGAAGAGCTCGAAGGATGAGGCAGCGGCCCTAGCCATGCCCTCCGGGCTTTTATGGGCCTCCACGAAGGACACGCCGCTCTTATTCAGGCCTTCAACCGTTATGTTGCCCATTCCGCTGAAGCAGGGCACTCTGTCTACCACATCCCCGTTCAGAAGTTTTATAACCCTCTCCTTAGAATTTAATCCGTCTGCCATTTCACCATACTCCTTTTCACTAAAATTTGTTCTTGAATTATTATTTATATTTTTCCATAATTTTTGGACAAATATCAATTTTTCTGATGTTCTTCAGAAATTAGTTCAACTACTGTCCTGAAGACGGCGATAAAAATATATAAATATAAATGGAACGAGACATTTGAATCGTGCCCGGAAAGCTCAACGAGAAGGACGTCAAAATCCTGCGTTTTATAGACCGCCACGGAGTAACAAACCTCGACGAAATAGCTCGAGGGGTGAACATCTCCAGGTCGACCGTCCACTACAGGATGAAGAAGTTCTTCGAAGACGGAACGATAAAGAGGACCATCATAGAGATAGACCCGGAGAAGCTGGGCCTCGACGTCACCGCCCTGGTCTTCGTGTACGTGAATTACGAAAAAGCCTCGGCAGACGAGCTGGGGGAGCTCCTTTCCAGGGTCTCCGGGGTCAGCACTGTTTACTACGTCCTTGGGGATGTGGACTTCATAGTCATCCTAAAGGCAAAAGACAAGGAAGACCTCAAGAGGGCTATAAAGGACATAACATCTATAGAGGGAGTGGTGCGCACGGGCACCCACTTCGTGGTGTCAACCGTGAAAGAGGAAAAGCGCCTCCTGGTGAACTACAGCGAAGAGGCCTTGAAAAAACTGTTTAATCTGAAATGACCCCAAAGAAGAGATTCCAGAAGGCCATGGGGCTCAGGAACCCGGACAGACCGCCGGTGCTCTGCCCCAACCAGACAGCCACCCTTGAGCAGATGGAGAAGATAGGGGTGTATTTCCCCGAGGCCCACAAGGAGGCTGATAAAATGGCCCGCCTCGCGGCCGCCGCCTGGGAACAGCTGGGTCTGGAGGCTGTCGGCGTACCGTTCTGCCAGAGCGTTGAGGCAGAGGCCCTGGGCTGTGAAGTAGCGTGGGGGGACAAGAAGACAGACATCCCCCATGTCCCGTCCCAGGGGATCGCGACCCCCGACGGCATAGTGGTTTCTGAAAATTTCCTGGAGAAGGGCAGGATCCCCGCTGTGCTCAGGGCCGTGGAGACCCTGAAGGAGGAATACGGAGACGTCATCCCCGTCCTGGGCCACGTCATAGGCCCTTTCTCCCTCGCCGCCCACCTGGCAAATATGAGGAAGATCCTTGTCTCGATCCACAAGAACCCGGAGCTTGTCCGGGAGTTCACCCGCATAGGAATAGATGCCATCGCGGACTATGGGAACGCCATGCTCGAGCACGGGGCGGACGCCATAGTGATAGAGAACATGTTCGCCTCGGTGGACATGATAGGGGGCGAGTCCTACGCCAAATTCGCCGCCCCCTTCGACGAGGAGCTCATAAAGAAGATAAAGGGAGACACCATCCTACATGTCTGCGGCAACGGGGACAAAATCATAGAGGACATGATCGCCACAGGGGCGACGGGCATCAGCATCGACAGCCGGACAAACGCCGAGAAGGCCGTGATAGCCGCCAAGGGCAAGGCGGCCATCCTGGGAAACGTGGACACGGTTAAGGTGCTCACATTCGGAACCCCTAAGGGGGTGAGAGAAGACACGTTAAGAGCTTTAAAGGCGGGAGTAGACATCGTGGCCCCCGGATGCGCCCTCTCCCCCCTAACTCCCAGCGAAAACATAATTGAGATGGTAAAAACGGTGAAACACGGGGAACAAAAATATTAAATACAACGGTTCCCAACTCTCTAAGGGGGGTGTAAAATGGGTGAAGAAATGAGTGAGTGTGAGAAGTACGTTGATGAGAAGATGCTGGTTTTGCCGCGGTTTTTGAAGCCGATCTGTCAGGTGCATCCTAAGGCTGCGAAGCTCTTCGCCGATTTCTACGCGAGCGTCTGGGACGACGGTGCCTTGAGCAAGAAGCATAAGGAGCTTATCTTCACGGCTATCGGCGTGGCCACGAAGTCCCCTAGGTGCATCGTGCACGTTATACCCGCTATCCGCGCAGGGGCAACGGATGAGGAGATCCTGGAGGCCGTGGCCGTGGGATTCCTCGCGGCAGGGTTCTATCCCAACAACCCGGGGATACCCTACTGCTTCGAGTACGCCGCCAAGACCCTGGAGATAGCTGAGAAATACAGGAAAGGCGAGCCCTGGGAATACCTGGAACCACCAGAATTCAGAGGATAGAGGGGATACTTCCCCATTTTTTTATTTTTACACAGTGAGGGATAGCTTTGAAAGCGGATAAAGT
>JALUUU010000190.1 GCA_027021185.1 archaeon
GCGTCCTTGTGTACGGCCACGGCAAAGAGGCGATACCCGTCGATACCCATGTCCACCGCATCACCAACCGCCTGGGCCTGGTCAAGACCAAGACCCCCGAGAAAACAGAGGAGGAGCTACGAAAGACGGTGCCCAGGAAGTACTGGCTAGAGCTCAACAGTCTCTTCGTTAAATTCGGGCAGCAGATATGCCGCCCCATCAACCCGAGGTGCCAGGAGTGCCCGGTGACAGAGGAATGCAACTATTATCATTACAGATTCAAAAGCAGCGATGACTAGCCTCTCTCCGGAAGTATCTCCCGCTTGGCGATTACTGGATGCCTCATCAAATACAGAATCAGGGGAGGATTAAGGATTACTGACTAGGGATATTAGTTTTCTGGAGTCGATGATATCCACCGCTTCATCCCGTATCTCTGCCTCTTTACAGATCAACACCTTTTTACCGTACATCTCCTTAGTTTTTGCACTGAATATCTCCAGATCTCTCCTACTCAGTTTCTTCCATTTCACCTCCCCAACCACTTCCACCCTGTTTCTCTTTGTTATTATAAAATCAACTTCCTTTGAGGGCGATACATAGTACTCCTTCCTCCCATCATATAGTGAGGCAAACAAATCCGCGATAAAATTCTGAATCTCCGTATTGATTAGTCTCTGGAGAGTGGGCCTGACTTCGCTGAATGAGACTTCCCTACTGCCTATGTCATATTTGCTGTCCAGATAATAATAAATGTTCATTATGGGGGAAAGGAGCCGGTAGTATTTCTTTTTGGATCGGTGGAGCTTTATACTCTCCACGAGGTCCATTTCCTCTAGGTTCTTCAGATACTGGATTATGTGAGTAGGGCTAGGTGATGGTATCAGCTCACGGGAATATAAAATGGACGCCAGTTCTTGGGTATTCCACACCCCGGCACCAACCAGCCGGAGGATTGCCTCATATTTCCTGGTGAGCTCTCTCTCCTCCTCGGTAAATATCTCCCCGGTTAGAGCGGTTATTACGTATCGGGATCTTGTTATAATCCTATAAATAAATCTCAATGCGTTTTCTCCTCTGAAGAGGGGAATTAGCCAGGGCTCCCTGAGAAAAGTAGAAGCCTCCACTAGTTTCACTGGATCAAGGCTGGTGCTCATCTCCAAAAAAATGTCTTTTGGCCTGATGAAACCTATCTTGAGGGGAGTGAAAAACCCCAACAATGAAGACCTCGGCTCGAAGATCTTCTTAACAATCCTCATGCTTGATCCACAAAGTATCAACCTGCCCTTTGGGTGAAGGGTGGTCAGTTCCTCTATGTCCGATTCCTTCAGTCTCTGGAATTCATCTATCACGACAGATTTATTCCCTAAAAGCAGCCTTTTACACTCTCTTAGGAGCTCTTTTTTAGAAATTGTTTTTTCAGGAGCGAAAATGCTTAAGTCCTTTTTAACGAGATAATAGTGAGTAAACCCGCAGAGATGCCTTAGTAGAAAGGTTTTCCCAGTTTTCCTCCTACCATATATCAGGAGCCATATGCTCTCTTCACGGATTTTATCAGATTCTCCTCTCTCTATTATATAATCCATGTTATATAATACGGATTATACATACTTAAAGGTTTTTCCTGAGACCCCGGAAAAATAGAAACATGCTAAGCCCTCTCCGGGAAGTATCTCCCTCGTTTGGCGATCACCCGCAGCCTCTCCAGGGTCTCTGCGCTGTTCCTGTAAGTGTTGGAGTAGCCCTCCACGAATCCCTCCCAGCATTCTTCCTCGTATCTGTAGTGGGTGGAGTGCAGCACCTTTTTGAACACCAGCAGGTCAACGCCCTTGTCCTCCACGGCGTCGCTGATTCCTCCCAGGCCGAAGTCTATAAAATATATTCTCTTCCGGTGTAGGATCATGTTGGCCGTTGTGAGGTCTCCGTGAACTATGTTGGCGGAGTGAAGCTTCCCCACGGCCTCGCCGATGCGGATACACAGCTCCCTGCGCTCCTCTCTCGTCAGGGATGGAAGCAGCCTCCTAACCTGCTCCCCAGGGACGAAGCTCATCTCCACGGTGAAGGTCTGGTTATCCACGTCTGTTACATATGGCGTCGCCACCCCGGCCCTGCGCGCCAGGGAGAGCAGCCTGGCCTCCCTCCGCGTCCGCGTCCTTCGAAGATGCTGATCCAAAAGCGGCTCCCTGTAGGCCTTGGAGATCCTTACCTTGCTGACTTTGTCCTCCCGTCTGTAGAGGTCGGCCTCAGCCCCCTTGCCGATCCTGATGCCTAGCTCCTCCACTTCACCTCCACCTCGTCTGTCCTGTATCGCTGTATAACCGTGGTATCCATGAGCTCGTGGGTCACCCCAGAGCGGTACATAAGCACCCCCAGCCAGGCTATCATGGCCCCGTTGTCTCCGAGGACGTCTCTAGGGGGGACATAAAATCCGGCGCCGTGCTCCTCAGCCATGAGGGAAATCATGTCCTGAAGGCGCCTGTTCACCCCCACACCGCCCACGAGCATGACCTCGTCCTTCTCCGTCTGGGCCAGAGCCCGCTCAGTCACCTCCACCAGCATCGCGAAGACTGTCTCCTGGAGGCTCCTGCATACGTCCTCTACCGGGTGCTTGTTAAGGGCCTCAACGGCGGCGGTTAGGATGCCAGAATATGAAAGGTCCATGCCCTTGACGACGTAGGGCAGGGGGAAGTACTTCCCCTTCCGGGCGAGCTTCTCCACTATGGGGCCACCGGGGTTGCCTAAGTTAGCCCTGCGGGCGAACTGGTCTATGCAGTTACCCACGGCTATGTCCAGGGTCTCCCCGAAGACGCGGTATCTGCCTGAGTCGTAGGCGATGACCTGACTGTTCCCCCCGGATACGTACAGGGTTAAAGGGTCCTCCGCCTCTGTGAGCAGCCTCCCTATCTCGATGTGGCCTATGCAGTGGTTAACCCCCACCAGGGGCTTACCCAGGCTCAGGGAGAGGGTTCTGGCTGAGACGGCTGCCACGCGGAGGCACGGCCCGAGGCCCGGGCCCCGGGAAAAAGCAATTAAATCGATGTCTTCGAGGCTGATCCCGGCCTTTTTCAGGGCAGCCCTTATTACTTGGGGCACATGCTCGGCGTGGTGCTGGGCAGCCTCCCTTGGATGAATCCCTGCCTGGGCCTTAAGGGCCTGCTGCCTAACAACATTGGCAAGGATCCTGCCCGATGATGTAACTATACCAATACCCAGTTTCTCGGCAGTCCCCTCGATGCCGAGACAAGTTATCTCTTCCATATGGTATAGCCGCAGTTTCCGCAGGCAAGCCTGTCTTTGTGCTCCGCCATGAAAACGCCCTCGCCGCATCGCTGGCAGGCCTGGCGCTTCCTAACGAGCTTGCCGCCTTCAACCTGGTAGTACTTCCACTTCTCGGCCATTCTTATTCTCCTTTCTCTGACTCTTCCTCAGCCAAGAGCTCATTTTTAGCCAACACCGGCTTGCTCTCAACCTCTAGGGCGCGTTCCTTGGTCTCGTACACCCTTGCGGTGCCGACGCTCTCCTTCATGCCAAAGCGGGACGTGTAAGAGTCTAGGATAACTCTCTCCTTCTCGGCCCCTAGGAGAGCCACAAGAGCGTCCTTAACCTCCTTTCTGGAGGGGGTCGCTCCCTCATGGATTATCTTGATTTTGAGCTCCTTCCTGTTCAGCAAAGGATTGTCCTTCTCCTCCACTATCTCGATCTTCATCTAGTAAACCTCCTTACTGGTTCAGGAGAACCTTTAGGATCATACCGGCCTCCAGCTTTTTCTCCTCGTTCACCCTTACCAGGACGATGCCCTCACCGGGCTGGCCGTATAGTATCACGGTATCCCAGTCAGCCTCGAGGATGCAGGGCAGGACAGCGAGGTCCTCCTCGCCCTCCACAAGGATGACGGTGCCCGGTTTCTCCACCCCTTCATGGATGCTCTCCCACAGCTCTCCAGATATGGTGCCTGCCGGATTCCTTACTTTAACCATCCTTCCTTCAAGGGCGTGTTTTTCCTGCTTTTCTCTCTCGGTTCTGAGGTCGAGAATAGCGAGATCGGGCTTCACGCCGAGGGCCAGCATGTTCTTAAGGGTGACGTCGCCCACGATTATGAGCCTCTCGCCCCTGAGCTCCTTCTTAACCTTCTCCGCGGCCAGGAGTCCTTCGCCCTTGAACAGTTGGCCAAAGGGCTTCTTGAAGAGGCTTCTGAGCTCTTTAGGAATGACCAGGTCCCTCATGCCCCGGTCACCTTACCCGGAGGGCGTACTTCCCCTTTGCGCTGATGTTAAGCCTCTTAGAGACCTCGGATCTCTCCGGATCTATGATGCTCACATAGCCTATCCAGTTGGGGGATGTGGGGGCTTTGCACACCACGCAGAGGTCGAGCTTTGTGAGTCTGTTGCATTCCTTGCATGCCCTCTCCTTCATTTTTCCTCCTTCTTTTTCTTCTTCCTCTCTTCCTCCAGCCACTCGTGCTTGCCCAGCCCGGGCTGCCGCATGGTGAGATTTATCTTGTTCTCCCGCGTCTTGTCAGGATTCAGGCTAACCGCCACTATCCTGGCCCTGATCCTGTCCCCAACCATCAGCACCCTGTGGGTCTCTTTGCCTATGAGGGCGCCTCTCTTCTCATCATAAACGATGTAGTCGTCGGTTATCTGGGAGACATGGACCAGGCCGTCCAGGGGCCCGAAGCGCATGAAGGCGCCGAACTCCACTATTTCAACGACCTCGCCGTCCAGGATTTCCTGGAGCTCGGGCTTAAAGGTCAGCACGTCGAAGGTCGTCTTGTGGTAGGCCGCTCCATCCCCAGGTATAACCACCCCGTCCTCGATGTCTCTGATCCTGATTATAGCCAGAAGGATCCCAAGATCCTTGTCCATGCGCCCCTCATAGCCTCCCTCCCGGCGGCCCCTGAACTCGTAGCCTACTCTGAGGATCTCCTCTATGGTCTCCTCTAGGGGCTCGCCGAAGCGCTCGGGGGGAACCCTCACCAGGTCTTCAAGGGTAACTATCTTGAATATTTCCTATTCCTCCTTTCTCTGGAGTTGTCATTCTTTTATTTAAATATATTATCTAGACCAGTAGGGGGGCGGAGATTATGGCGATGGTGTTCATGGCCTTGATCAGGGGGTTTATAGCGGGTCCGGCGGTGTCCTTGTAGGGGTCACCGACGGTGTCCCCAACGACAGCGGCCTTATGGGCGTCGCTTCCCTTGCCCCCGTACTCGCCGTCCTCGATGAGCTTCTTGGCGTTGTCCCAGGCCCCGCCTCCGTTGGCCATGGTGAGGGCCAGCAATAGGCCGGAGATTATACAGCCGATGAGGAGGCCGCCCAGGGCCAGGGGGCCTAGAAGGAAACCCACCAGCAGGGGAGAGGCCACAGCCAGCAGGCCGGGTAGGCTCATCTTCTTAAGGGCCCCCACAGTCACTATGTCCACGCATCTCGCATAGTCGGGGTCGGCCTCCCCCTTCATTATCCCAGGGATCTCCCTGAACTGGCGCCTGACCTCCTCCACCACCTTGTATGCAGTGGAGCCAACGGCCTCCATAGCGAGGGCGGCGAAGAGGAAGGGTATCAGGCCGCCGATCAGCAGGCCCGCGAGAACCCCGGGATCAGCTATGTTGAAGGCGAGGATGCTTATCTCCTTGCCAACCTCCTCTGCCATCCTGCTTATCTCCTGCATATAGGCGGCGAAGAGGGCGAGGGCTGCCAATCCCGCGCTGCCGATGGCGTATCCCTTGGTCACGGCCTTGGTGGTGTTCCCCACGGCGTCCAGGGCGTCAGTCACCTTCCGGGTCTCCTCTGGTAGGTCAGCCATCTCTGCGATACCGCCGGCGTTATCCGTTATGGGGCCGTAGCTGTCAAGGGCCACTATTATCCCAGTCACGGAGAGCATGGCCATGGCGGCTATGGCGACTCCGTATAGCCCGGCGAAGTGATAGCTCACCAGTATGCCCCCTACAACGACGAGAACCGGTAGGGTGGTGCTCTTATAGCCTACGGCCAGGCCGGTAATTATGTTGGTCGCCGGACCAGTGACAGATGCCTTGGCGATGCTCTTAACAGGGGAGTACTTGGTGGAGGTGAAGTACTCCGTGATAACTATCATAGCTATGGTTATGCCCAGCCCCACCAGGGCGGCAAAGTAAAGGTCGAGGCCGCTCACGTCTATAGCTCCCCTGACAGGGTCGGAATAGGTTACCCCCACGGGGAAGAGCTGGATTGTTATCCAGAAAAACAAAACCGCGGATATCAATCCGCTGGCTATGGCGCCTTTGTAGAGGGTGCCCATAATGCTTCCACCGCTGTAACGCACAAAAAAGATCCCCAGGATGGATGCCACGATGGCCGCAGCCCCGAGGGCCAGGGGATACTCAACAGCCGATGTCTTGCCCAGGAGGACATAGCCGAGGAGCATGGCTCCAATGGCAGTTACGGCGTAGGTCTCGAAGAGGTCCGCCCCCATGCCGGCGCAGTCCCCAACGTTGTCCCCAACGTTGTCGGCTATGACGGCGGGATTTCTGGGGTCGTCCTCGGGTATGCCGGCCTCCACCTTCCCCACCAGGTCGGCCCCAACGTCAGCGGCCTTGGTGTATATTCCGCCCCCGATCCTGGCGAAGAGGCTTATCAGGCTTCCCCCGAAGCCGAAGCCCACGACGAGGAATGGGTCTCTGAAGAGGTAATAGAAGAGGCTGACGCCCAGGAGCCCGAGCCCAACAACCGCCATTCCCGTAACCGCTCCGCCTCTGAAGGCCAGGGGAAGGGCTTCTTTGAGCCCGCCCTTCATAGCCGCGTTAGCGGTCCTGACGTTAGCCCTTACGGAGATGTTCATCCCCAAGTATCCCGCGACGCCCGAGAAGACGGCCCCCACGAGGAAAGAAACCCCCGTCTGCCAGTTAATGGCGACGGAGAGGAGGATGGTTATAACTCCTGCGAACACGGCTATGGTCTTGTACTGGCGGTTAAGATAGGCCATGGCCCCTTGATGGATGGCCTCAGATATCTTCACCATCTTCTTATTTCCGGGTTCATAGTCCAATACGTTCCGCACCAGGTAGGCGGCGAAGACAAGAGCCACCACCCCTGCGATTAGAGCAATGATGGGTATCTCCATTTTATGTCCTCCTATTCAAGATAACCTTCGAGCATCAAGTATTTTCTCTGTCTGAGGTATATAACAGGTAAGCCTTTACTTCTGAGCTTCTCAATTAAAATCTTATCGTTAGTACAGATTATCGTATTGCCCTCCTGGGCCAGGTTTATCAGGGCCCTGTCCACGTCTCTGATCCCTTCTCCTCCTGTCTCGATGACGGGGAGCTTCGAGGCCAGCTGCAGGGCGGCTCCCGCGCTCTTCCGCCTCATCCGGATCCCCCTGAGCTCCCTTAACACGCCGTCGGTCACATATACCCTGTATCTGCCCTCCAGGACCCTGTCCAGCTCGGCAAATACATCGACGTTGAACTGGAAAGGGATCATGAGAAAGTTTGAGTCCAGAATTACCCTATAAGATGATTCCGTAGCCAATGAGACGCCACCTTGCCCCTATCCGCCTGCTGATGGCCACCCTGGCACCCTTCTCCGCGCACACCGGAAGCTTAAGCTTGAGCTCCGCCTCCTCGTTCCTGGCGCTTGTAACTATGCCTATGGTGGTGGCCGTGCCCACGTTGAGCATGAGGGGCTCGTTGGTCTTTATCTTCTCAACCTCAAGCTCCTCCTTGGTGCCGACGACGCGCTGGAGGAGATGCACCTCCAGGGTGAAGGAGTGCAGCACTGGCGGCAGAGTGTTGGGGAGGCCGAGGACCATCCCTGAGAGGCCGTCTGACTTGGTTATGCTGGGGTCGAGCTTGGTGCCGATCCCCACCAATCCCCCTGGAAAGACCTCTTTAACCCGGACTTTCCCCGCCATTATGGAGGTTATCTCGGTGGTGAGG